>CAZRLQ010000166.1:0-5382 GCA_964600725.1 uncultured Desulfobacterales bacterium | reverse complement strand
TGCAGTTATTACATATACGGCTGTGCGTTTGATGCCCTGCACCTGCCTGCCTCAGGCGGGTCTTAGACAAAAGCAGCGCTTGCAGAATTTAGGTGTTACTTAAATAAAATTTTACACAAATTGCAGATTGCAGAGGGATTTTTGATGACAAAGTTTGCCAGGTTAGATCGTCTTCCACCATATGTGTTTGCTACTGTCAATAAAATCAAAATGGACGAAAGACATGCTGGAAAAGATATTATTGATCTTGGGATGGGAAATCCCGACATCGGGACTCCCAAACATATCGTTGAAAAACTTATAGAGGCAGCCCAAAAGCCTCATAATCACAGGTACTCGGCTTCTATGGGTATTTATAGGCTGAGAGTAGCCATCTCAAAATGGTATAAGAGAAGGTTTGATGTTGATATAGATCCCGACAGTGAAGCAATTGTAACTATAGGCGTCAAAGAGGGGCTTTCCCATCTGATTCTTGTCACAATCCGGCCTGGAGACGTGGTTTTTGCTCCGAATCCAACCTATCCGATTCATCCATATTCGGCAATTATTTCCGGTGGGGATGTTCGCGGGATTCCAGTTGGTCCGGATTCTGATTTTTTCGAAGAACTTATGGACGCCACAAGACAAACCTGGCCGAGGCCTAAAATATTAATTATCAGTTATCCCCACAATCCAACAACTGAAATTGTCAATCTGGATTTTTTTGAAAAGATTGTGAATTATGCAAAAGAAAACAACATAATGATCATCCATGATTTTGCTTATGCTGATTTGGTGTTTGACGGTTACCATGCACCCAGTTTTCTACAGGCAAGGGGAGCTAAAGATGTTGGTGTTGAGTTTTTTTCACTTTCCAAAAGCTACAGTATGCCGGGATGGCGGGTCGGTTTTTGTGTGGGAAACAGAGAAACGATTGCCGCCTTGCGACGGATAAAAAGTTATCTCGACTACGGTGTTTTTCAGCCAATCCAGATAGCATCCATCATAGCATTAAACGGTCCTCAGGATTGTGTTGAAAAAATACGCATGACATACAAAAAACGAAGAGATACCCTGATATCAGGGCTGAGGCGAGTGGGCTGGGGCATAAGCAGTCCAAAGGGAACCATGTTTGTATGGTCAAAAATTCCTGATAAATTTATCAAAATGGGTTCTGTGGAATTTTCTAAATTCTTGATTAAGGAGGCGCAGGTGGCTGTTTCACCAGGACTGGGATTTGGCGAGTATGGTAATGAATATGTAAGATTCGCACTTATAGAAAATGATATGCGTATCAATCAGGCTGTAAGGGGAATCAGAAAAATAATGTAAGCAGGATGGCCAAATAAGGGAGTTACTGCGCTGCAATCGGACAGCGGGAAGGCTTGACTTTGAATAAACTTGAAAATTTTCAAACAGGCTCTTAAAGGATCTGTTAATATGAGAAAAATCAATGTAGGGTTGCTTGGCTGCGGTACGGTTGGAACTGGCGTTGCCAAAATTCTTATTGAAAATAAAAAGCTTATCAGCTCCAGACTGGGAGCCGAACTGGCTTTAAAGCGAATTGCCGATATTGATATAAAAAAAGATCGGGGAATTAAGTTTGAAGAAGGTATCTTGGTAAACGATGCGCAGATAATACTTGAAGATCCTGAAATTGATATAATTGTTGAGATGATTGGCGGAGAAGGTATTGCAAAGAATTTTATTTTAAAGGCTATTGGCGGCGGGAAACATGTTGTTACGGCTAATAAAGCTCTGCTTGCTACTTGTGGCAACTCAATATTAAAAGCAGCGGCGGAAAAAAAAGTTGATATTGCTTTTGAGGCAAGTGTTGGCGGATGTATGCCTGTTATTAAAACGATCAGGGAATCTTTGGCCGGAAATCGTATTAAATCAATGACAGGAATTTTAAATGGTACTTGCAACTATATTTTATCTAAAATCACAAACGATGGAAGCACCTTTGAAACAGCTCTTTCCGAAGCACAGACGAGCGGATTTGCCGAAGCTGACCCTGCGCTGGACATAGGAGGGATTGATACCGCTCACAAACTTGCTATTTTATCATCTCTTGCATATGGAATGGAAATTAATTTTGAAGATATTTATGTTGAAGGAATTTCAAAGATCGCACCCCTTGACATTGAATTCGCAAAGCAGTTCGGTTACAGAATTAAACTGCTCGCCATCAGCAAGGACAGGGGGGAGTTTGTTGAAGAAAGAGTACATCCTACCATGATATCCTTTAATAACCTTCTTTCCAATGTCAACGGCAGTTTAAATGCCATCACGATTTCATCCGGGGCTATTGGCGAAATCCTGCTTAATGGACGTGGTGCAGGTATGATGCCCACAGCCAGTGCCGTTGTGAGCGATACAATTGATATTGCCCGTAATATATTATCAGGCATAACGGAAAGAATACCTCTTTTTTCATACCAGTTGAAAAATATAAGGAAGACACCTGTTCTGTCCATAGATAAAATTTTTACCGATTATTATATCCGGTTTTCCGCCTTAGATCGGCCAGGAGTTTTATCGAAAATTTCTGGTATCTTGGGTAATTTTGGCATCAGCATTAAGTCTGTGCATCAAAAAGGAAGGAAAATAAACGGATCGGTTCCCATTGTCATGCTTACACACCTTGCCGGAGAGTCAAATGTGAAAAAAGCTCTGGCCGAAATTTCTCGACTTGATGTTGTGGGCAGCGAGCCGGTTTTGATACGAATCGAAAATGAAAACCAGGAGGCTGTCCTAACAGGAATACATCCCGTATTTTGAGAATTAAAGCCTTCGCCTGATCTGTCTGCGTGCGCCTGCCTGTCGCGGTTGCGGCGCAGACAGTGACACGCACAGGCAGGCACAGAGACTGCGGGAAATAGCCATTTTAGGACAGTCTCTTAATGAAGCAAGAAGTTGAATAAAAAAGAATAATCTTGCATACCAGCGGTCGTACAAAATAGACGAGTTTAGAGGTTATCAAACTGTCAGAAACGGACGCAGGTATGTCGAGCTCAAATTTTAATCTTAAAAAAATTGTTCAATTTAGTTAATGAAAGAGGTATTATGTATATAGTCTGCTTAGATCTGGAAGGTGTGCTTGTTCCGGAAATATGGATAAATGTGGCGGAAAAAACAGGCATAAAGGAACTTAGACTCACAACTCGGGATATTTCCGATTATGATGTTTTAATGAAAAAACGTCTTTCCATTCTTCATGAGAACGGTCTTACGATTAAAGATATTTCCGAAGTAATTGCGAAGATTGACCCCCTTAAGGGGGCAGTAGAATTTCTTGACTGGCTCAGGTCATCTGTTCAGGTTATAATTGTTTCGGACACTTTTGTTCAGTTTGCTGGTTCTTTGATGAAAAAACTCGGATGGCCGACACTTTTTTGTAACCACTTATCCATAGACTCGGAAGGTTCAATTTTTGGATACAATCTGCGGCAAAAAGATGGCAAGCGAAAAACAGTAATTGCCTTAAAAAGTCTTAATTACAATATAATAGGCGTTGGAGATTCCTATAACGATATTTCCATGCTGAAGGAGGCAGATAGAGGAATTCTTTTTCGTCCTCCGGAAAATGTAATTAATGAATTCCCTGAATTACCCGTAACAAATAATTATAGAGAATTAAAAAACCTTATTCAGAAAACCTTTGAACAGGATGTCGTCTGATTGTGTTGAATCGGGTAATGAAGGCTTTGAATTGTTATGGATATTGATATTTCAAAATTTGTTCAATGTAAAGTCCTTGTTGTCGGAGATTTAATGGTTGACGAATACCTTTGGGGAGAAACCGACAGAATTTCTCCGGAAGCGCCTGTTCAGGTAGTTTCGGTTAAAAATGAAGATTATACACTGGGAGGAGCTGGAAACGTTGTAAATAACCTTGTTTCTTTGGGAGCAACGGTTTCTGTAGCCGGAGCAATAGGTGCGGACAGACACGGAAAGCGTTTGCAAGAAATGTTTAATGAACTTGGTGTAGATACGGAAGGGATTGTTCAAGAGCCAGGTAGATCCACCACAAGGAAAAAAAGAATTATTGCCGCTAACCAGCATGTTTTGAGACTTGACTGGGAAACAACTTCTGAAATATCAGATCAGACACTTGAAAAAATAATACAATTTGTTGGAGAAAAAATTTCTGAAACAAAAGTAGTGTTGATATCTGATTATGGTAAGGGGCTTATTACAAGACCATTGCTTTCAAAACTGGCTGCAGTCACTCAAAAGCACAAAAAAATTACCATTGCCGACCCCAAGGGGCTCGATTTTTCAAAATATTCAGGTTTATCATTGCTGACACCCAACAGAAAAGAGGCTGCCCTTGCCGCTGGAATTGAAATTGTCGATGAATCAACGCTTTCCTTAGCAGCAGCGAGAATCCTTGACGCTGCTAAACTTGAAAAGGTTTTGATAACATGCGGCAAAAACGGAATGGTTCTTTTCAGTCGCGGCAAGAAGCCGTATATAATAAAGACAAAAATACGGCAGGTATATGATGTGTCCGGCGCCGGTGATACGGTAGTTGCTGTTCTTGGACTGGCAGTAGCGTCAGGCTTTTCATTTGAAGAAGGAGCGGTTCTTGCCAATACTGCTGCGGGAATTGTGGTGGGCAAGGTTGGAACGGCAACAGTTTCAAAAAAAGAAATCACAGATGCCATTAAGCCGCATCCGGATAAATTTTCATCAAAACAAAAAACTTTTCCCGAACTGCTGCCTTTATCCAGGGAATTGAAAAGAAAAGGAAAAAAAATAGTTCTTACTAACGGCTGCTTTGACCTTTTACATGCAGGTCATATAAACCTCTTTGCCGAATCAAAAAAAAATGGTGATGTTCTTGTTGTAGCAATAGATGATGATGATTCAGTCAGAGCCATAAAGGGGATGGGAAGACCTGTGATTAAAGCAAAGGATCGAGTTCGGATTTTAAGCGCTCTTGACAGCATTGATTATGTCGTTGTCTTTTCTTCCGAAGAGCTGAAAAAACTGATAGAATTTATCCGGCCCGACATACTTACAAAAGGTGGCAACTACACGGCCGAAGAAGTCGCAGGACGCAAAACCGTCGAACAATTTGGAGGCAGGGTTGTACTTATCCCTGCCGTAGAAAATATCTCATCAACCGGCATTATTCATAATATAAAAAATTTCGATCTTGGTTAGCCATTAGCTGTTAGCTTTTGGATAAAACGGTTCAACATTCTCATTGTTTTATAAGAAGGAAGGTCTTTGCTGATTATATGAGATCTGTAGCGCAAGACGATGGGCTTTCTCCCATACCTTCAGCAAAAGGCAGGGGAGCAAAATTCAGGCGATCTTTTTCTAACAAAGTGATGAGTGATGAGTATTGAGAAAAATGCCTGAGGATGAAATAACTCCCATAAACAGGCA
>CAZRLQ010000165.1:0-5392 GCA_964600725.1 uncultured Desulfobacterales bacterium | reverse complement strand
GGAATCCGGACGCTTCGGAAAACCTGGATAGCGCTAAAGCTTCACTGCGCGCCCGGGTCAAGCCCTGAATGACTTTGAACCCTTTTTATATACGCATCACGCTAATCCTCAATGGAACCTAAAAATTTGTATCCTTTATCTATTGGCAGAGATTCTGTCTTTCCATCTTCCAATCCCCCATCTCCCCGATTCACCATTTTCCCGTATGTTTCTTAATTTTTTTTGTTTTTCTTTCTATCCAGAACCATAGCAAACGATTCCATCCTTGAAGTCTTTTTTCCCCAATATAAGATAGAAACAGACAGATTCTATCCTCTGCATTAAAAATTTCGGCTGGCAATGAATAGTTCAGTCTTGCAAGACTCTTAACCATCCATCTGAAACTAAGAAATCTATTTCTGTCAACTCTTTGCAAATCAAAAAGGGCAACCTTTGGAACATCCGATCGTCTATCATAATGAAGAAGAATATGGGTTGAATTGAAATCACGATGATTCAATCCCTGCTTATGCATCCTGCGCGCCAGAAGAGTTACCTCGTCTATCAAAATTTTTTTCCTGTTTTTACTGTCTGGACCCATAAAGAATTCAGGCTGATTTTCAAGTAAATCCTCTAATGAGACAAAAGGAGAAAAATCTTCAGTTACAAGAAAGGATTTTACCCAGAAAAATCTGGTGAATTTTTCACCCGCAGCTACAGGTACAACCGTTGCAATCTTTTTTTCCCGAAAATCGCATATATTTTGAAATTCTTTTTTACCCTCCGATAAAAATGGTTTGAAAAAAATTGGTGCAAACAGCCTTCGTAATCCAATATATTGATGTTTGTGATGTTTTAGATAAAAATATCTTTTCCCTTTGCTGGTCTGCATTCTTATCCGGATTACCGATCTTTCCTTGATTTTTTTTACGGTTTCGCCGTCACGGCAGTTCCATATGGCTTCAAAAGATAAGAGTTTAAGATTTTTAAGTAAATCCTCATAGTCCCTGTTTAAGATCAGATGCTCTTTTTCAAGAGAGTCTATTGGAGATAAAAATTTTTCCATGCTAAGTTCAGTCATTACAAATATCTTTGATGCGGGGAAAATGAGACCTTTGAAAATGCTCTATTTTGCTTTGGTCCGTTTTATGGCGCACCACTTGCCGCACATTGAGCAGACTTCTTCTCCTCCGATCTCACCTGCGGTTACCTTATCTAAGTATTGAGAAAACCTGCTTTCATCAATGGCTAAATGCCGCTGAATTTCCCAGTCGAAATTGTTCCTGGCGCGTGATATTTCAAGATTCCTTTTAAGTTCATCAGGCCTTTTTCTTGTGAGATCAACGGCAGCGGCGGCGATCCTGGATGCAACAACACCTTCCCGTACATCGTCAAGAGTCGGCAGACGCAAATGCTCCGCAGGCGTCACATAGCACAGGTAATCAGCACCATAAAAAGCGGCCAGGGCACCACCGACTGCTCCTGCAATATGATCGTATCCTGCCGCATAATCAATTACAAGCGGTCCCAGAACATAGAAAGGAGCTCCGTCGCAGAGTTTTTTCTGTTTTTTTACATTTTCTTCTATCAGATGCAAAGGCACGTGCCCCGGGCCTTCAACCATTACCTGCACATTTTCGGTTCTGCACCGATGGACAAGTTCGCCAAGGGTTTCCAGCTCTCCGAATTGCGCCTCGTCATTTGAATCTGCTGTGCATCCTGGACGCAAACCATCACCTAAAGATATGGTAATATCATACTTCCTGGCAATGCCTAATATCTTGTCAAAATGCCGGTATAAAAAGTTTTCCCTGTCGTGATAACGCATCCATTGAACAAGTATTGACCCGCCTCTGCTTACCACGCCAAGTTCACGATTTTCAATAAGAGGAATATGTTTATGAAGCACCCCTGCATGGATAGTCATAAAGTCAACATTCTCCTTTGCCTGTTTTTCTACGACATCTAAAAATCGCTCGATTGTTATCTCCTTGGGATGATCCAAACCTATCATGGCTTCGTAGATAGGTACAGTGCCAAGGGTAATATTGAATTTTTCAACGATTTTTTTTCTGAACCTGCTTATATCACCGGCTATTGACAAATCCATTACCGTATGTACGCCGCTTTCAATAGAGATTTTGACCTTCTCAATTTCATTGTCAAAATCACACATGGTTGGTGAAGTGCCTATATTTGCATTAACCTTAATCCTGGTATCCTTGCCGATGGCAATCGGATTAAATCCCGTGCGCCGGTTATTGCAGGGAATAACAATATAACCATTTATCACACTCTGGATAAGTTTCTGTTTATCCATAAATTCGTCTTTGGCTATTTTCCCCATAAAATCCGGAATATCGCCTTTTTTTAATCTATCAATTATTGTACTCATTTTTGCTCCTTTCCTTGTCAATAAGAGGTGGAAAAGATGTCAAACTTTTTTCCTACAATCTATTTTGCAGCTCTTTTGCGACTTTTTCGCCTGAAAGCAGCATTCCTCCAAAAATCGGTCCCATGCGTGGTCCACCGAATGCCGCATTCGAGGCCATTCCGGCAACATAAAGACCCGGGAAAACTTCGCGGGTATTTTCAAGTGTCAGTGTTTCGGCCCGATCAGACCACATTGATTTTTCGCCTTCAATTTTACCTGTCTGGGTTTTAAGTTTTCCCGGAACCTTTCTATATACGACGTTAACAACTTCTGTAGCATGACCGGTGGCATCAATAATAAATTTTGACTTCACAGCCAAAGGATCGACGTGAAGCCCCGCCATCTCAACTGGCGACCAGTTTATCACCAGACCGGTAACCCTGTCTGAACGCATAATTACATCCTCTGCGCTGATACAGTTAAAAATTGATAGACCAGCCTGAACCGCTTTGGAAATTATCGTGGAAATGCACTCTATTGAATCGGAGGTATAATAATTTTTCTGGTATTGATGGCACTGAATCCCTAATTCCTCGAGAATATGCAATGAATCTTTCTGCACAACGATCTCATTGAACAGCATGCCGCCTCCCCACATTCCACCGCCAATGCTGAGTTTACGTTCAAACAAAGCGGCATTTATACCGGCTTTTGCCAAATAATAACCGGCGATCAGCCCGGACGGCCCCCCGCCGACAATGGTCACATCTGTTTCCAGGTTCTTTGTAAGTTTCTCATAATAACGGTCAATTATAGCTTTTGTAATAATTACTTCATTTAACTCCATTTCAATTCTCCTTTTAATCAGCTTGAACAGATAAAACCGATCGGCCTGTGCATGCTTTTTAAGATTCTTTTTTCCTTATTAGCTTAAAAAATTCAGCCATTCTGGCGGAAATATCCTTTGCATTGTTTATTTGTGAAATTATCGCATAAAATTGCGCACCCGTTTTTATAACAGACTGAATATTTTCCAGTGAAATTCCACCGATTGCTACGACAGGGACAGATACAGCCTTAACAATGCTGCGCAGATTTTCTATGCCGATAACGGAAGCATCCGGTTTTGTCGGAGTAGAAAAGGCTGCGCCCACGCCAAGATATGTCGCACCGGCTTGTTCAGCATCAAGTGCCTCTTTTATATTATGAGCCGATACTCCCACAATCATATCATCAGGAAGACGGTTTATAACCTTATGAAAATTTTCATCCTTCTGGCCGATATGCACGCCATCGGCCTTTAATTCCAGTGCGGCCTCCACCCTGTCATTTATAATGAGTATGGCCTCATTATATGTTCTGACCAGTGAAAGCATTCTTTCTGCTAAATTGTAAAAGCCCCTATCATCAATATTTTTTTCCCGAAGCTGTATAATTTTTGCCCCGCCATCGAGAAGTTTGCGGCAGAGCTCCAGGTTATCGGCAAAATAGTATATATCCTTTTTGCCTGTTTGGAAAAATGCTTTCTTATTTTTCATAATTTATGAGTCCGTTTTAAAAAGACAAAAAAAAACAGATGCCTGCTGTAAGAAAGCTGCACCTGTTTTCACATTGCTTTAGTGTTTCCTTACGCTGGCATTAACCAGATCAAGTTTAAGGGTTTTATCTCAGCCCCTGAGACATTTATTAAAGGAGCACCCCCAACACCTTGGAGACTGTCTGAAAAATGTTCATTTTCAGGCAGCTTTGTCCTGCAATATTGCAGGACAAGATATATTTTATCCATATTTTAAATTATGATTAACAAGTTTTGATTGATTAGTCAATAATCTATGTGATACTTAATTTTAATTTCCGGCTGAAAGCTATTGCTATTTCATAATAATGCAAACCGGCAGCGGGTTCTGGTGCAATGATAAACTTAAAAAGATTGGCGGAAACTTTTAAATTTTTTGTAGGAATCGACAGTGTTTCAAGAGAGGAAGGAGCTCTTTCCAAAGAACTGGAACGGATTTTGATCTCCCTGGGAGCTGAAACCTTTGTTGATGATGCTGGACAATGCATCGGAGGCAATACAGGTAATCTTATTGCAAAATTCAAAGGAAGCACCAAGGCTCCGCCGCTTATGTTAAATGCACACATGGATACGGTTGAACCCGGCAAAAATGTGTCTGTAATATTTAAAAATGAAACATTTACAAGTGACGGAACAACGATACTTGGGGCGGATGATAAAAGCGCTATAGCTGTTCTTTTGGAAGTAATGCGAGTGCTTACAGAAAATAAAATGCAGCATTGCCCGATTGAACTGGTTTTTACAATTTGCGAAGAGATCGGTCTTTTGGGCGCAAAGAACCTCGATATAAGCCTTATTTCAGCAAAATATGGTTATGCACTCGATTCTTCGGATACAGAAGCGATCGTTACCAGAACTCCTGCTGCAAACAGACTGGAATTTACAATTCATGGCAAAGATGCTCATGCCGGCTCAGCACCTGAAAACGGAATAAATGCCATATCTATTGCTTGCAGGGCGATTTCCGAGCTTGATATGGGACGGATCGATTATGAAACAACCGCTAATATCGGTGTGATCAGGGGCGGAGTTGCAACAAATATCGTGCCTAATCTGGTTGAGGTTAAAGGCGAGGTCAGAAGCCATAATGATGGAAAACTAAGTATGGTTACAGATAATATTGTCGCATCTTTTCAAAATGTTGTTAAAAACTACAATTCGTCTTCTCTGGAAAATTCCATTCCTCGTCTGGAAAAGAGTATAAAAAAAGAGTTTTCCTTGACCAATATTCCGGATGATCATTTTATTGTAACTCTTGCTCAAAAAGCGGCTTTCAATTTAAGAAAAAAAATGACAACGAAAACAACGGGCGGTGCTTCTGATGCAAATATTTTTTTCAGCAAAGGAATCATAACAGGGGTTCTTGGCACGGGAATGAACGATGTACACACTTTGCGGGAAAATATTCGGCTTGAAGATATGGCCTATGCAGCAAACCTGCTTCTTGAGATTATCAAGCTTCA
>CAZRLQ010000164.1:0-5449 GCA_964600725.1 uncultured Desulfobacterales bacterium | reverse complement strand
TATAAAGCCCGGTATCCTCTTTTTGATGCCGGGCTTTTTTTTGCTCTCATCTCTCCGCCGTATCTTGACATACGAAACATATTGTCTTAAAAAAAAACAATTCTGCGGTTTCATTGCTCAGTAACTTTTAAAGGCGTCTGAAAAACCTTTGTTTTTGTTTGCGGTTAAATCCGTCTGCCAGCTTTGCGAGACGGCTGGCTCTCCGGTGCTGCGTTGTTGCAGAATGAAGCAAAAAACCGAATAAGCTGCTGGTTTATACGCTAAGGCTGTGAATTTTAATATGAAAAGGCTTGTCTTACATGCTTTGTTAGCACTTACTCTGATCGTTGTTGCAGGTTTGATTTTTTTTTTCAGCAAGTCTTATAAGACTCAGACTCAATTAACCTCCTTGGAAGATCAAAAGACTGAATCTCGATATTTAAAAAAACCGACTGTTTACCTTTATTTTGCCGCAAAAGAAGATTCATTTCTAAGTGCCGAAAAAAGGTCTCTTTTATATTCTGGTGACCCTTTAGAATTTGGAAGGAGAATAATTGAAGCATTGATTCAGGGACCACAGGATGATCTTATATCTCCAATTCCTGAAGGCACAAAACTCAGAGCATTTTATATTACCAGAGAAGGTACGGCCTTTGTAGATTTGACAGCAGAAGTTTTTTATAATCATCCAGGTGGAATCACTTCAGAACTTTTGACACTATTTTCCATTGTTAATTCCCTGGTTTTAAATATAGCTGCAATAGATAATGTAAAGATTCTTGTAGAAGGGCAAGAACCTATGACTTTGGCCGGTCATATTGATCTGCGCATTCCCTTTAAAGCGAATATACTTTTAGTCCGATGAAAAAGAAAGATAAAATCAATAAGATAAGAAATATTGGAATTATTGCACATATCGATGCAGGCAAGACTACCGTGACAGAGCGGATCCTTTATTATACAGGCAGATCTCATAAAATAGGCGAAGTTCATGACGGTGAAGCTGTTATGGACTGGATGCCGGACGAACAGGAACGAGGAATTACGATAACCTCGGCCGTTACTGTCTGCTCATGGCGTGACAACGAGATTCATATCATCGATACACCGGGGCATGTTGATTTTACCATAGAAGTTGAGCGTTCTTTGAGAGTGTTGGATGGAGCTGTCGGTGTTTTTTGTGCGGTCGGGGGTGTAGAGCCTCAATCAGAGACAGTTTGGCATCAGGCTGATAAATACCATGTTCCAAAGATTGCCTTTGTGAATAAAATGGATCGAACCGGAGCTGATTTTTTTAAAACCATTGAAATGATGAAAGAGAGATTGAACGCAAATCCTCTGATCGTGCAGCTTCCCCTTGGTTCAGAAGAAAATTTTGCAGGTGTGATTGATTTAATTAATATGAAACAGATCATCTGGAATGATGAGTCATTAGGAACGATTTATAGGTCCGAAGATATTGCCGTGGAATATATTGAAACAGCGGAAACATATCGCGAGAAAATGATTGAATCTTTAGCTGATCTGGATGATAAAATAATGGAAGCATATCTGGGAGATATTCCTATTGATGCTGAAATACTATCTTCTGCTATTCGAAAGGCGACTCTTGATTTGAAGATTGTACCCGTGCTTTGCGGAAGTGCTCTTAAAAATAAAGGCATACAGCCTCTTGTCGATGCGGTTGTCAATTTTCTTCCAAGTCCTATAGATATTCCGCCCATTAAAGGAATACATCCTGGAACCGAAGAAACAATAGACTGTATTGCTCAAGATAAATCACCGCTTGCCGCTCTTATATTTAAGGTTGCTATGATGGAAGGTAGAAAACTCTCTTTTGTAAGGGTTTACAGTGGAATGATCAATGCCGGCCAGGAGGTGTACAATCCTGTCCGGAAAAAAAAAGAGAAGATTTCACGCATATTGAGAATGCACGCCAATAAGAGGGAACGTATTAATCTAACCGGTGCAGGCAGTATTGTCGGGATTGTTGGATTAAAGGAATCCTCCACAGGGGAAACACTTTGTTTAAGCAATGAACCTGTTATACTTGAAAAGATGGAATTTTACGAACCGGTTATTTCTGTTGCGGTGGAGCCGAAAACTCATGCTGATCAAGATAAATTTGAAGATGTGCTTAATAAAATGATTGCAGAAGACCCTACCTTGAAAGTTCGATCGGATGAAGATACAGGTCAGATAATTTTGTCCGGTATGGGGGAACTTCACCTAGATGTGATTATCAGCCGAATGCGGCGTGAATTTAAGACAGATGTAAATGTCGGAAAACCTCAGGTTGTATACAGGGAGACAATTGGAAAGGAAGCGAAAGGATTTGCTTCCTTTGATCGAGAAGTCGCCGGACATCACCATTTTGGGGAAGTAAGCCTGGAATTAAAGCCTTTAAAAAGGGGAATGGGCAATAGATTCAGATCCATAATTACGGATGAAAACATACCTGATATCTTTATGCCGGCCATTGAAAAGGGTGTTTATGAATCACTGGAAAGCGGAGCGCTTTCAGGATATCCGGTAGTCGATGTTGAAGTAAAACTTACGGGAGGTTCTTATAAAGAATCATTCGGTTCAGAACTGGCGTATAAGGTAAGTTCATCTATGGCCTGTAAGGAAGCGCTTTTAAATGGAGAGCCATTTCTTTTAGAACCGATCATGAATGTGGAGGTATTTGTCCCGGAATCTTTTATGGGAGATGTTATCGGGGATATAAATTCCCGTAAAGGAAAGATTGAGTCTTTAAGGGCGCATAAAGGTATACAGGAAATAAAGGCAACTGTTCCACTATCATATATGTTCGGTTATTCAACATCATTAAGGTCGGCCACCCAGGGAAGAGGAACATTTACAATGCAGTTTTCCCATTTTGATAAAAACTGATTCTTTTTTTAAATTATACAAGGACAAACAGGCTTCAATTAGCGCAGGCTGTGCGGTTAGCTGTTAGCTTTCAGCATTGAGAAGAGATAGTGACAAGAGATTCTAAAAACTCAAGGCATAGGATAAAGCCTATCGCTTTACACCACAGGTCTCTTAAAATCAGAAAAGACTTTCCTTCTGATAAACTAACGAAGATGTTGAACCGTTTTATCCAAAAGTTAACGGATAATCACTAAAAGCTAATGGTTAACAGTCAGCCGCTAACAGCACAGGTCAAATTAGTGCATGAACGAAAATAATCTTATTGATCAAAATAAAACAAGGCTCAATTACAGTATCAATACTACGGAAAGAGTCAAAACCGATCTGCTTGAAGTTATAAGTTATAAATTTAATAAGGTAAGAGATGTCGATATTGTAATACGTCAGCCGGAATTTACCTCGGTATGTCCTATGACCGGGCTTCCTGATTTCGGATGTATAACTATAAGGTATGTACCTGATTTAAAGATCGTTGAATTAAAGTCATTAAAATTTTACCTGCTTCAGTACAGAAATGTCGGTATATTTTATGAACATTTAGTGAATCATATTTTAAACGACTTGACAGATGTACTTAAACCCAAGTGGATGAAGGTTACAGGGGATTTTACTTCAAGGGGTGGAATAAGCACTAAAGTTTCCGCTGTTTACGGAGAAAAAAATGATATTTCATAACTCAAAGTCTGCTGAAAAACAGACCTGTTTCATTACATGTATTCTCTTTTCTGTTATTATCTCGCTCTTTTCTTCAGGCTGCTCTTTTTTTCCTTCAATCAAAAAAGCAACAAGAAAGTTAACCTTCAATTTAGCTGATGAAGGATTAAAAAAGAAGATAGGCATTACATGTTTTGAAGATAGTGTCTTACAAGACACTCTTAGCTTTAAAAAAATATTTTCAGAAGATATTATAAAGAGTATCAGTGATGAATGTTCTGAGATAATTACTGTGAAAATCAGTGCCCCAAATGGGTTTAATCATCTTGTCGACTCGTTAAGCCCGGTATCCGGACAGGTCAATAATTTGGCTCTTGCCGACAGGGGCAGGCGTTTGGGCCTAAGTGCAATAATGATAGGCTCATTGGTCGATATAAAAGTAGATAAAGAGAGAAGCGGCATCTTATGGTTTAAAGATACATACGATTATGAACAACTTCAGGTACTTGTGGAAGTTTATGATACAGAAACAGGTGCAAAACTGATTGATGAGAATTATTTTTACAAGACCGATATTAGTAATTTAAAGTCAGATTTTGTTTATGGTAAGAAAAAGATCAGTATATCAGCGACAAATCATGCTATAAGACAGATTGCCGCTATGGCGGGTGAAGATATATGCGACAGCTTATACCGTTTGCCATGGAAAGGATATATTATTTCAACTGAAGGCCAAAAGTTCATTATATCTTCAGGGAAAAGAGCGGGTCTTGCGCCTGGAGAAATTCTCGATGTTTATGATACCGGCAGCATAATTAAAGGTGTAGAAGGCCGGCAATTTCTTGTGCCGGGATCTAAAGCAGGAGAGATTAAACTTACCACGGTTTATGCAGACAATTCAGAAGCAGTTCTGGTTTCAGGTAAGGTTGCAGGTATCGGGAGCACGGTTAAGCGGAAAAATTAAAAATTACCTTTGACTGATTTGGAAAAGATGCTCATTGTTTTGGCCTGCGGTGAAAACACCTCCCGGCACCACATGGTTTACCGTGGCTCCCAATACACACCTCACCTTTCCAAAGCATCCCCGTGACAGGGAGAAATTTCTTTTCTATCTTGAATCCGTGATGGAGCGATATGGAGCGGTCGTCCATGTTTATTGCCAGATGGGTGATCATTACCACCTTTTTTCTTAAAACCCTTTAGGGAATCTGTCAAAGATCATGCAATATATCATACGCAACACGCTAATCCTACACATCCTAGTATAAAGTTTCAGTAAAATATTTACATTTTGCCGTTTGTGTGTTATCCTTCCCAAAAGTTGCGGAGGGTAAACCATGGCAAGAAAAACCAAACGTGCTAAACTCCAGCTAACTAATGAGCATCGAACTAAACTTACACAAATCAGTCAATCTTGCAAGGCCCCGTTGCGGGAAGTGCAAAGAGCTAAAATATTGCTGCACTATGCTGACGAAATTTCTATTTCGGAAATTCAGCAATTGGTTAATGTAAGCTGACCTTCTATTTACAAATGCATCGACAAAGCTTTAGCTGCAGGAGCGGAGGCCGGATTTAAAGATTACTGTCATCGATCTTTTGAACCAACTATAGATGTTGCCGCAACACCATCTGTAATCTATGACACCAGAGATTCCTTTATCCGACCGGGAAGAGGGACTTTCTCCTCCTTTTCCGTCGATATATCAGACGGTCTTTCCAATTCCGACGACAATTTTCTGAGATACCGTTTTGACATGAGATTGTATGTATCTTTGCTGCCCGGGCTGACACTGGCATTTCTGGGCAGGGCAGGTTATATTGATTCCTTGGATGTGCGGGGGTTTGAAACAAATATGCTCAGTTTTGACGCAAACAGGGA
>CAZRLQ010000163.1:0-5454 GCA_964600725.1 uncultured Desulfobacterales bacterium | reverse complement strand
AAACCCAAAACTCAATAATCCGCTATGATCCTTTATTTTTTCTCCTCTGCCCCTTGGGTGTCGTAAATTCAATGCGGCCTGTTCGAAGGCGGAAAATAATCCGGATTGGAGTTTTGTCAAGAGAGGCCTTTTCGCGGATCTGGTTTATCAGATATCTCTTGTAAGAAAAATGAACTGCATCAGGATAATTGACAAATATTACAAAGGTAGGGGGTTTGGCAGAGACCTGTGTTGCATAATAAAACTTGATTCGTTTTCCACGATGAAGTGAAGGCTCATTCTTTTCAACAGCCTGCTTCAATATCTTGTTCAGTCTTCCGGTTCCCAGGCGTTTGGAATACTGGCTCTGGACCTGCTGGATCAGGCTGAAAATTTTTGAAACCCTTAGACCGGTTTTAGCTGAAATGGTCAATACCGGAGCAAAGCTTAAAAATTTTGCTTCTATTTTCAATTGGTCATAATATTTATTTACGCTTTTTTTCTCTTTTTCAACAATATCCCATTTATTCAGAAGCATAATACAGCCGCATCCACGCTCATAAGCATAACCGGCAACAGTAATGTCTTGCTGGGTAATCCCTTCGCAGGCATCAATAAGAATCAGCGCCACATCACACCGGTCAAGACTTTTCAAGGCTTTGATGATGGAAAATTTTTCAAGTTTTTTTGAAACACGCCCTTTGCGTCTGATGCCGGCAGTATCGATAAAAAGATATGATTTTCCATCAATATCGCAGACCGAATCGATGGTATCACGTGTTGTGCCTGGAATATTGCTTACAAGGAGACGATCTTCTCCCAAAATGAAGTTGATCAGTGAAGATTTTCCAACGTTAGGCCTGCCGATCACTGCGATCTTAATTATGCCGGCCGAAGGCTCGGAAATAGATTTTGGCAGGGAAAAGACAAGATCATCGAGAAAATCACGTATGCCGTATCCATGTTCAGCAGAGACAGGATGCAGTTTCTCTATTCCCAGACTGTAAAATTCAGATAGATTTTTTTCTTGTTCAATCCCGTCGATCTTATTTACAGCGTAAAATACCTGCTTTGCGGATGTGCGCAGAGTTTTGACAAGATCTGCATCAAAGGGAGAAATTCCTTCTTTTCCATCTAATACAAGTATAATTGAATCAGCATCTTCAATGGCCTGGTCAACCTGAAATCGGATCTGACGCGCAAAACCATTGTCATCTCCCTTTATAAATCCTCCCGTATCAATCAACGTAAATTGGGTGTCATCCCAGCTTGCATCGCCATAATTTCTATCCCTGGTAACTCCGGGAGAATCATCTACAATGGCGTTTTTTGATTTAACAATACGATTAAAAAGAGAGGACTTGCCCACATTAGGCCGCCCCACAATGGCAACAACAGGTTTCATGTCAGTAATTTTTCCATTTGATAACTTATTTTGGGATTTAGGTAGAAATGAATGGGCATTTGGGACGGCCCCATATGTAAGCTTTTTCCCGTAACAAAGCTAAACAATTTTCAGCCGATAGGCAAGTAAAAAAAGCGCCGCAGCTATGGGCAAGTGCTATAATTCCGCGTATTTTTTCATATTTTTTAAAACATTCTCCATTTTTTGTGCGCTTCTGGAAATGCCATGACGCTTTTGTCTTGTTAAATTAATGATTACAGAGGTGCATAATGAATACGCAGAATATAAGATTAAACATAACACTTCCAAAAAATCTGGTCAATTCATTAGACAGGCTGGCAGGGCCTCGGAAACGGAGCCAGTTTATCGCCAAAGCCATAAAGATACGGATCGAACAAAAGAAAAAAACTGAATGAAATTCTTAAACAAGGATATCGAGCCGCCAGGCATGAAAGCCCGGAACTTGTCAAAGAATTTGAAAATGTTGATTTAGAGGGATGGGATGATTATTGAAAAAGGAGGGATATATCTTGCCAATTGAAGTGTTGCTGGAAAAAGGTTCCGCCAATCTGCCTAAAAACTCAAAAGCCAAGGCTGATCAGATACGAACCCTTGATAAAAGCAGGATAGTAAAATTTATTGGCGATCTAAAAGAAAACAAAATATATCGGATTGGAAAAGCAATGAAAATTCATTGGAATTTTAATTAACGTGAGTTCGATATAACTTTTCAATAATATCAATTAAATGCCGGCGTTGAAGAGCATTTTTCAGATGAGTCGGCGCATCTGTCTGAATATGCCGATAGAAGATGTTGGAGTGATTTCTGTAAAAAATACCTATACTTATACTTTTTTGTCAAACAGGGTGCCTATCATCTCTTTCATGTGGTCGGCTAATTCCAGAATTTTTTTCGGCGGGATCTCTCTTATAACTTTGTCAGTTTCACTGTCTATAACCCTGATGATTATCCGTCCGCTCTCTTTGTGCATTTTGAAGTTGAGTTTTACATTGATGGAATGAAGATATTTTTCGGTGGCCGCTGTAAGATCTTCCACCTTTTTTTCTATATTTTTATCCTCATTTTTATCCTCTTTACTATTAAACAAGGCTTCCTCTATCTGATTTTTTTCTTTTTTTTCAAATCCGCAGGAATCTTTTTTTTCACTGCTTCTGGTTCTTCCGGGATCGAGCCTGGATTGTTCAACCGGGTGCATGGATTTGGAAAACTCGTTATTGGAAACAGGGCTGAATAATTCCACTATCTTCCTCCTGAAACATTATTTTCATAAGCATTGGCGCATTTTTTCGCCTTGTCTGTTTTTATAAGCCGATTAAGTATCTGGTTCTTTTTTTCTTCAAGGAGTTTACATGTCCTTAATATAATTTTGTTAAGGTCTGAAACCGGCTGATGCTGATCCGGATCTGTAATCGGTCCTGAATCTGTTAGACATTTCATGGCCCTTTGATATTTTTCCGACAGACTCTTTATTGCATCAAGATCATCCTTCTCAAGAACATCAACGATATTTTTATTAATAGTACAGAGTTCTTTAATGATTTCTTTTTGCAAACCTTTATGCAACATTGATCATTCCACTGGATTGAATCTTATCTGCTTTGGTCGGATCACATTCAGATACCGTCTTTTGCCTGACTGCCTTATGCCAGCTATCCAGAAGGCCGTCTAACAATTCCCGGGCTTCTTGTAATGGTTTTGGATTATTTCCAATATTGGCATCTGTTAAAAGCCTGGTCACATAAAAATAGATAAAAGAGAGGTTATCTGCTATAATGCCGCCATTTTTCCGGTCCAGAGCATTATCCAACTCTGTAATTATGGCCAGTGATCTTGAAATAAATTCCCCCTTCCTTGGAATGTTTCCTTCTTCTGCTGCTTTTTGGGCAAAACTTATGAAACGGATAACTCCATCATAAAGCTTTAATAAAATATCTTCTTTGTTTATATTTGCGGCTACAGTCGTTCTGTTATAAGCATCTATGGCATTGTTAATCATGTTTTTTTCTTAATCTCAGATCTTTTTGAGTATTGAGTTTTGAGTACGGGATGGTTCCTTTCGTTTTGCACATTATTATTTGCACATTATTACCGGTTCGCAATCTGCTCATTAAGATTGGCCAGAGCCGAGATCTGCTGGCCCAGATAATTGCTGGTTGCCTGATAATTTCCAAGCAGCAGTTCAAGCGAGTTAAACTGATCCCACAATATCTCTTCTCGTTTTGTGATTCTTGACTCAATGGATATCTGCCTCTCCTGAAGATCATCAATCGAATTTTGCAATCCTTTTTCTCTGGAAGCAATAGTTCCATCAACTGGATTTAAAACCCCATCAAGATAATCGTAAAGTTGCCCTGCAATCCCATGGGTATCGGAAGAGTCTGCCGTAAAGAGCATTTTTACATCATCGAGCTTGCTGCTTAAGGCATCTGTCAGGATAGAGTCATCTATCTGAAGCTTTCCATTGAGATCTCTTGATATGCCGATGCCGGCCAGCCTGTTACAACTGCTTTCAATTCCACTGACACTTTTTCCCAAAAGAGCCTGCAGATTGCTGTTGATCGACCTTACCGCGCTGTCTCCGATCAGAGTCCCTGACTTTGCGCCTTCTTTTCCAAAGGATTGCTGCTTTGAAAGTTCATCCGCAACACTGTTGTAAGCATCTGCAAAGGCACTGATCCTTGATTTTATGGAACCTATATCATGGGAAATATTAAGGTCCACGGTTTTGGAAATATCAGCTTCATTCAAGGTTAATGTAACTCCTTTGAAAAGGTCGTCAATACTGTTTCCCGACCTCTCAACATCTATTCCGTCTACTGTAAGCCTGCTGTTTAAGGCGGCCCCGGTTTCAAACATGTTTTGTGCGGCAGGATCATTATAAAGGGCGGAAAGCCCGGCGGCATCATTGTTCACGCCGTCATCATCATCAATTGTAACGCTTATGGTATTATCGGCTCCGGTTTCATCGGCCGTCAATGTAAGATAGAAATTTCCCAGGCCGTCATCCACAATCCCGGCGCTTACACCGGCATCTGAATCATTAATGGCCCGGGCGATTTCTGCCGGGCTGCTGTTATCTTCATTGATTGCAATCTCAACAGCATCCCCGCTGCCTATCCGGATCGAAATTGTCCCGGTTCCCATGCTATCTTCGCTGTTTATAAAAGCACTGCTTCTGACAGACTGGGACTGAGCAAGCTGTTTTACTACAATCGAATGGCTGCCGGGCCCGGCCTCATTGGAGGCCGAGGCAGTCAGGATATCATTATCTGTTGATACGGCTGAAAAAGCTGAGAAGATATCTTCGTTTTTTAATGAATTAACTGCGGACTTAAAATCATTGAGTATGGATTTAATTGAACCATAAGCCGTTAATTTTACCTGGAAAGCAGCTTCGCGATTTTGCAGAAGCTGGACCGGACGCCGTTCCAGATCCATCATCTTGCTTATAATCCCCTCGGTATCAAGGCCGCTCATTAAGCCTCCGACAGCCATTCCCATGGTATATTATCCTTTGTTGGTTTATGAGTGATGAGTTATGAGATTGAGATAAGGGGCATGATTGCCCCCCTGGTTTGTTAAATACCCGGGCAACAGCTTTTTGGGCATCCTTCAAACCCGGTTTTCACTTTACTTCTGCCCTTCTGTTTATTGCAGCAGGGAAAGAACCGTCTGCGGCAACTGGTTTGCCTGGGCTAACATCGCTACTCCGGCCTGCTGGAGGATCTGGGATCTTGTTAAATTGCTGGTCTCCGCGGCAAAATCGGCATCTAATATGCGGGAACGGGATGCAGAGATGTTTTCAGATACGTTTTGAAGATTTGCAATTGTTGACTCGAAACGGTTTTGAACCGCACCGAGATCGGCACGCAGTCCGTCGACAAAAGACAGGGCACTGTCGATTACGCTGATCGCTTTATTAGCACCGGTCTGGCTGCCGATATCGATTGAACCGACATCTGAAAGCGATGACCCATGAGCATCAGTATCGTCAAAAATAGCCAAACCATTCACCGAATCGGTGGCGGCTACCGTGTATGATTTGGCA
>CAZRLQ010000162.1:0-5497 GCA_964600725.1 uncultured Desulfobacterales bacterium | reverse complement strand
CGGGCGCGCAGTGAAGCTTTAGCGCTATCCAGGTTTTCCGAAGCGTCCGGATTCCAGGCTTTCGCAGGAATGACAAACACTTCTATGCTCGATGCTAATTTATTCGATCACTTTGGCTTAAGCTTATTCCCTGATCAGAGAGAGGTTTTCACGTTAATCCGCGAAGAACCATTTTTAGACAGCTTTGGGTTATCAAAATGTCGGGTCTTTTCGCTATGGGACTCACAAATTTATCTGTTCGCCACTATTTCCTGGTAAAGCTTTTCAACTTTTTCAGCGTTTTGAGTTAAAGTATACTTTTTTGCTGTTTCAAAAGCATGCCTTCCCATTTTTTCTCTTAATTTCCTTGACAAAAGCTGTGTAATCTTCTGGGCCAGCTCATCTGCCGGAGCAGATTCACCTATAACAAACCCATTTTTCCCCTGTTCAATAATTTCAGCCGCGCCGTTCATCCTGGTTGTAATTACAGGTATCCCGCATGCAAATGCTTCCAGGCATACATTTGCAAAAGGATCGTATAAAGTAGGTAGAACAAAAATATCTCCCGCGGCATAAAATTTTTCTATCTGATGGCTTTCCCCTTCAAAAACGATTCTGTCTTTTACACCTAATTTTCCGGCCAGCCTTAAAAATGAAGAAGGCTTTCCTTTTCCCACTATCAAAACATGGATTTTGTCCTTTTCCCCTCTGATAAGAGGAAGCGATTGAATAATATTTTTCACTCCTTTCAGCCTGAAATTTCTTCCAACAAAAAGAATTAATATATCGTCTTCGCTTAAACCGAGCTTTTTCCGAAACGCATCTCGATAACGAATTTTTACTTGCGGATTAAATTTTTTTAAATCAACGCCATTATAAATTACCTCTATTTTATCTTCAGGCACTTTATAATAAAGTATTGCATGACTTTTGCCCAAATTAGAATTAGCTATTATTTTCCGAAAATTATCTTTTTTAAAGATTTGCTTTTCAAGATATAAGATCGTTAAGTGCCTGATGCTGATATATTTAAGAAATCTCTCAAACTTACTGGGATACTGAACCTTTAATAAATGCTGGCGAACCTTATGACCTATACGGTAAGCATCAAGGGGATATATTCTGGAAAACCCACTGATAATGTCAAAAAAATCTTTGTTCAAGAGTTTCCTGGTATTTCTAACAAAGGAGATATTCTTAAAAAAAAAAGAGAATTTAATGATGGGAACCTTGTGAAATATTATTTCCGGACTGACTGGTTTATCCCAGTAATTAGCGATGACATGTACTTCATGCCCCATATTCAACAGCTCGTTGCTTAAATTTACAACATATCGTTCAAGCCCTCCCTTTTTCAGGGAGTAATCTTTTATTATCAGTGCAATACGCATATATAAAATAACCTTTACAAATAAGAAGCCTTATAAGCAAGTGACTGTCCGCATATCTTGCATAGATCAAGCTCCTTTTTTCTTATCAGCTTCCTGAGCCGTCTGTTTTTAGGGCTGAACCAGACTTCATTAAATGTTTCACCTTTAAAAAAATTTCCAAATTTATATATTCCATTATTATCAAAATGGCAGATATAGGCATCTCCATCCCATGTCACAACAAGTCTGTTTACTGCTCCACATCTTTTTTTTGGTACTTGAATTGTATTTGCAGAATATCTGGAATCACCAGCTTCAGGGATAAATTGTTTCTTTAACTTTCTTTCTGTTTCGGGATCATTGATAATCCATGAGGGGATACTCGGCCTGTTAATGCTGATCTTGTCGACACCCAAATCTTTTTTTAACCCCGGCAGATATTTTATTTCATCCAAGTTATGCTTTAAAATCATAAACTGCACTATAACTTCAGGTTTTGCAGAGTTCCCTCTCTCTTTTCTCATTTCAGTAATTTTTTTTATCGATGAATAAACCTTTTTAAAACTGCCCCCTTTTCTATATTTACTGTAAGTATCCTGAGACAAGCCATCGAGTGAAATATTGATTCTGCCGATACCTGCATCCAGTACGCTCTTGATATTATCATCATTTAATTGGGTGCCGTTTGTATTTACAAAAGAAAATACCTTGTTTTCTGTACAATACCTAACCATATCAGCAAGATTTTTATGCAAAAAAGGTTCTCCTCTGAAAGAAAGAGAAACATTATGCACAAATCCTTTGACCTGATCGATCATTAATTTAAAATTTTCCAGTTTCATATACCCGAAATTTATTGAACTATTTAAATAATCATGATGAGCAGGACATAATGGGCAATTAAGATTACAATAATTGGTAGGCTCAATGGCTATAATAACTGGAAATCCTTTTAAGATATTAATTTGTCTTTTTATATTTCTTAAAAAACTATTCATATTTACCTATCGGTTTTATTGTTATATGTAAGGGACTAAGCATAATTTTGATTTTGCTTAAAGGAGCAAGGGTCGTATGTCAACAAAAATATTTAATCCTGCATGATTATGCAGCGCCTGGAGAGAATCATGGTCAGCAGAAGTATTCGTAATACCTTAATAAATATAGTTGGCGAGAATAATTATCTGGATTCTGTTGAAGACAGGATATGTTATTCTTATGATGCAACTCGCAAAAAAAGTCTGCCCGAAGCTGTCATTTTTCCGACTACAGTTTCACAAGTGTCTGAAATTATGAAGCTTGCAAACAGATACAAAATTCCTGTGGTTCCAAGAGGTGCAGGCAGCGGTATGACAGGTGGAGCCGTGCCTTCAGAAGGCGGCATGGTAATGGTTATGAACAATTTTAATCGTATCTTAGAAATTGATACGGATAATCTTCAAGCAATCGTTGAGCCGGGAGTCGTAACTTCCAGTCTTCATGATACTGTAGAAAAGGCGGGTCTTTTTTATCCACCTGATCCGGCGAGCATGAAACACGCTTCTATAGGGGGCAATATTGCTGAAAATTCAGGCGGGATGAGAGCTGTCAAGTATGGTGTCACAAAGGATTATGTCATGGGACTGGAAGTGGTGATTCCGACAGGAGAGATTATTCATACCGGTTCAAAGTGCGTAAAGGATGTGGTGGGTTATAATTTAACCCAACTGTTTGTAGGCTCTGAGGGCACTTTGGGAATTGTTACCAAAGCGATTTTAAAACTGCTGCCGCTGCCGGAGGCAAAAAAAACATTGACTGCGACCTTTTCTTCAATGGAACTGGCGGCTAAAACTGTCTCCGGTATTATTAAAAAACGTATTATACCAACAACTATGGAATTTCTTGATAAACATTCGATCTGTGCAGTTGAAGATTTTCTGCATATTGGATTGCCGACAAATGCCGGGGCATTACTTCTGATTGAAGTCGACGGCGATGCAGATCTGATTGGAAAAGATATCGAACGGATAAGAGCGGTCTGTCAGTCTAATCAGGCTTTGGAAATCAAGACCGCTGCTGATGAAAAAGAACTAAATGAGTTGTGGAAAGCAAGAAGGTCTGTATCTCCTTCTTTATTGAAAATAAGGCATGTGAAAATAAATGAAGATATCGTTGTTCCCCGCTCAAAAATTCCCGACATTATACAAAAAATCGAAAAAATTGCAGATAAACATCATCTTGTCATTGTAAATTTTGGGCATGCCGGTGACGGTAACGTACATGTTAATGTTTTATCCAGCAATGATAATGATGAACTGACACGAGCCTCTCATGCGGTCGATGATATATTCAATGCCGTCATTGAGCTGGATGGACGCATTTCAGGAGAACATGGTATCGGTATTACCAAGCGTGATTATATTGAACTTTGTATTGACAAGCCGACACTTTCGCTGATGCGTCAGATTAAGAAATTACTCGACCCCAACAACATATTGAATCCAGGCAAAATCTTTCCGTAAAAATTTGCTATACAAGGTTTCTAAAAAATGGAGAAAAAGAGCGGGAAAAATAAATTTTTGGAATTAATCGGCGGTGAACTTCAAAAATGCTCCAAATGTGGTGCATGCCGCACTATATGCCCTGTGTTTGCTGAAAACCAGCGGGAAAAATACTCCGCCCGTGGTAAAATCGCATTGTCGGATGCTGTTGCTCAAGGTGTTTTGCCGTTAACGGATGAATATTATGATATTTTGAACAACTGTATATTATGTCTATCCTGTGTGGAAAATTGCAGCAGCGGTGTTAAGGTGGATAAAATTATCAGGGCGGCACGGGCTTTGCTGGTTGAACAGCGAGGTTTGCCATTGCCGCAGCGTATTATTCATAAAATGCTTCAGCATGGCAAAGAATTTATGGATTTGATTTTAAAAAAAGGCTCACTGTTTCAATATATTTTTTTTAAAAGCATTCCAAAAACCAGCGGATTGAGACGTCGTTTTCCAATGCCATTAATTGATAAAACACGATATATTCCAACATTAGTCCGGAAGCCTTTTAGAAAAAGAGTCACCGAAAGAGTTGAAGCAGCAGTTCCTAAAAAAAGTGTTGTTTTTTTTACAGGCTGCTGCACGAATTATATCTATCCTAATATTGGTGAAGCAGTTGTCAAGGTGCTGAATGAATTGGGAATAAGTGTGATAATCCCAAAAGGACAGATGTGCTGCGGTGCTCCGGCGGAAACGGCCGGTGACCTGCATACCGTAATTGAACTGGCGCAAAATAACATAAATGAACTGCTTTTTAAAGAGGAAAAATATAAGGTCGTACTCCCTTGTTCATCCGGGGGTTATATGTTTAAACATATCTATCCCGAACTTTTTCAAAATGATGCTAAGATTATGTCCCAGGCAAAAAAACTTGCTTTGCTGACCTGTGATATATCTGAATATCTTGTAAAAGAGGTAGGGCTTGATAAGATAGCAGGTCATATCAAGCAAGCATTTACAAAAAAAATAACTTATCATGATCCCTGCCATCTAAACCGCGGGCAGGGCATAAAGACAGAACCAAGAAAACTTTTGAAGATATTGTCCGGCGAAAGTTTTGTTGAGATGGATGAGGCTGACAGGTGCTGTGGTTCCGGAGGAGTTTACGGCATAAAACACCGGTCTATATCCAATAAAATATTGTCACGTAAAATCGACAGCATTAAAAATTCAGAGGCCGAAATCGTTGCCACAGGATGTCCTGGATGCATAATACAATTGCTGGATGGAATTAATCAGAAGGATCTAAATATAAGAGTGCTTCATACTGTAGAAGCTCTGGCTGAATGCATCTAAACGGATGGAGAACTATTTTTTCATTCTTGCTCTGCTGCTGTACAACTTTAAAAATGCTAAGATAGAGAGGCATCCCTTATAAATGCTCAAAAGTAGTTTACACTTTTAATAGGTCTCGCTTTCTCGTTCCCACGCTCCAGCGTGGGAACGAGGCAACAACCAGCATCCCTGCCTGCCGCAGGCAGGTAAAAGTGTAAGCTGAATTTAAAGGATGCCGATAGAGAGCAAGGAGAGCTTGACGAAGTCAGCACCGCGATCAGAAATGAAAAACTATGTCCGAAAAACCAAACGATCTCCAATCAGGATGGTCAAGAAGCTCAAACA
>CAZRLQ010000161.1:0-5537 GCA_964600725.1 uncultured Desulfobacterales bacterium | reverse complement strand
TGGACGAAGTCTTTCGGTCAATAACTGGAGATAGTGCCTAAAGTGAACTAAAGTGTCTAAAATGCCTAAAGTTGCGGTACGCCTTTGGCGGCTTAGAGATATTTAGTGCCTGATTACGACTTCAGCCTGAAACAAAGTGAGCACAATTGTCTAATAAAAAATTAAAATCGGCAACGCCTGCCTGCTGCAGGCGGGCCAAAGGCGTATTCCTTAACTTTAGGCACTTTAGCTCACTTTAGGCACTTTTTTAAAAGCAGGAGGCTTATGAGAACCAAAAAATCTTTAAATAATATTTGGGCTATCTTTAAAAGAGAACTTTCCAGTTATTTCGGATCTCCGGTTGCCTATGTGTTTATCGTAATATTTCTGCTGCTCATGGGATTTTTTACATTTTATATCAGCCATTTCTTTGAAGCAGGCCAGGCTGATCTGGCCGGTTTTTTCCAATGGCATCCATGGATTTTTCTTTTCCTTATTCCGGCTGTAGCCATGAAACTCTGGTCAGAAGAAAGGCGGCTTGGGACCATAGAACTGATTTTAACATTTCCGGTTACCATTGCAGAAGCTATAATCGGCAAATTTCTGGCCGCCTGGATTTTTATCGGTATTTCCCTTCTTCTTACATTCCCAATGGTGCTTACAACCTTCTACTTAGGCAATCCCGATATGGGCGCCATATTATGTGAATATTTGGGGAGTTTTCTTATGGCTGGTGCATACTTGAGCGTCGGCATTATGACGTCATCTCTTACTAAAAGCCAGGTAATAAGTTTTATTTTGGCAGTTGTATTATGTCTTTTCTTTGTCTTGTCAGGTTTTCCTCCTGTTACAGATATGTTAAGTGGATGGGCGCCTCTCTGGCTTGTAAGTCTGGTGTCAAATTTAAGCTTTCTCTCCCATTTTGGTTCCATGGAAAAGGGCGTGTTGGATTTAAGAGATCTGATATACTATTTCTCAGTTATATTTTTTATGCTGTTTGCAAATGGTGTTGTGCTGGAAAGCAGAAAGGGAGTATAAAATTTTTCAATCTGTACAATTACGAATTAGAAATTACGAATTTTTGGCATTAATTTACAACAATGAGCGATAATTAATCGTCATAACTCGTTATTAATAAACTCCATGTCATGAAAACAACACAATTAATAATTGTGTTTCACATGATTTTGGGTACGCAATAGTCATTTTAAAATAAAATGTTTCACACCTGGCTGAAGCAGGCGGGAACAATTCGTAATTCCTAATTTTTTAATTGCTTATAGATTCATCTGGAGGCAAAAAATGCTCGATAAGAAAAAAGGCTTTTCTAAATCACTTCTTCCAACAGGCAGCATAATTCTTGTTCTGCTTATACTTGTTTTAATAAACTTTATCTTTTCACACGTTAATCTTCGATGGGACCTCACGGAAGATAAATTATATTCTCTTTCCGACAGCACAAAAAAAAATATATCCAACTTAAACAAAGATGTTACAATAAAGATTTTTTACAGCAAGAGTGTTGCAAATATCCCAGTAAACATAAAAGCTTATGCGGGCCGCATGCTTGATTTTCTTTCCGAGTATGAATATTACAGTAACAACAAAATAAAGATCGAAGTTTATGACCCAAAAGTCGATTCGGAAGAGGAAGAGTGGGCACAAAAATATAATATTAAAGGGATAAATCTTCCAACAGGAGACAGAATTTATCTGGGACTGGTGGCAATGGCAGCCGATCAGGAAGAAGTAATTCAATTTATGGATCCGGCCAGGGAGAAAAACCTCGAATATGATATAACTAAAATTATACTAAAGGTTCAATCACCGAAAAGGCAAAATATTGGAATTATCAGCGGTCTTCCAGTCTTTGGACAACAGCCGATGCCGTTGAATATGTTAAACCAGCGTCAGCAGATGATGCCATGGTTGTTTGCAACTGAACTCAAAAAGACATACAGCGTCAGCAAAATAGATTTATCTTCGACAAAAATCGATAAAGATATCAGCCTTCTTATAATTATTCATCCCAAAAACCTGAGCGACAATATACAGTACGCCATTGACCAGTATATACTTAAAGGAGGGAATCTTATCGTATTTGTTGATCCTTTTTCCACAGCAGATAACTCACCCGGCCGGTCCAAATCTTCATCTTTAGAGAAGCTGTTTTCCGCTTGGGGAATAACGATGGACAGCTCCAAAGCGGTTGTTGATTTCAACTATTTCACTAAACTTAGAACCCAGACAAATCAGGTAGAAAACAACCCATTTTGGATATCTCTGGATCATGAAGCCTTTAATACCGGTAATATTATAACCTCTAATCTGGAAAAGATACTCCTGCCGGTTGCCGGCGCCATAAAAAGAATTCAGCAAAACAATGACGATATTAAATATGAAGCCCTGATTCAATCCAGCACAAATGCCGCCCTTGCCGATACATTTAAAGTTAATTTTAGAGCAAAAGAACTTCGCCGTGATTTTACACCAGCAAATGAAAAATACGATTTAGCTGTAAAAATAAGCGGTATTTTTAAAACAGCTTTTCCTGAAGGCAAAGCTGAAACAGGCGGCAATAATTCAGAAAAAAATATCTCTAAGGAAAAAGATGAAAGCAGAACCGCCGAAAAAGAATCATTAAAAAAAGGAAAGAAAGAATCGACAATAATAATTACTGCCGACACTGATATGCTGTTTGACGGCTATTATGTAAGCAGACAGAAGTTTTTTGGTTTTGATTTTGCCAGAATTTTTAACGACAATCTCAATTTTCTTTTAAACGCATGTGAAATCCTGGCCGGCAATGGAGAATTAATCGATATCCGGTCCAGGGGAAAATTCGAAAGACCGTTTACACGTGTTCAGGCTCTTGAAAAAAAGGCGGAAACACAATGGCTGTCCAGAGAACAGGAGTTGGAAAGAAAAGTAGAGCAAACAAATCAAAAGTTACGCGAACTTGAAAAGCAAAAAGATGTTTCCCAAAAATTTATTTTAAGCAGGAAGCAGGAATCTGAAATAAGAAAATTCCAGGAAGAAAAATTTAAAATTAATAAGGAACTGAAAATGGTTCGGAGGAATCTAAGAGCAGAGATCGAATCACTGGGAAGTTTCGTAAAATTTATCAATATTTTTCTAATGCCTCTGCTTGTATCAATTTCAGGAATTGTTTATGCTTTTTACAAGTATAAACAATTTCGCTTGTGAATGCTTTCCTTTTGAATTTAGGCTTCAAAAAGGGACTTGCAGCAGGCAGTCAAATGCTTAGTGCCGGCGGCAACAAAATACCAGATTAAAACTTTGGATGCTGACATGAAATTAAAAACATATGCAACTCTTTTAGTTATTTTTTGTCTTCTTATAGCGGTTTCTCTGTTTATTTTATATAAGAACAAATCGACACGGGATCGGTTAAAAATGGGGGAGAAACTGCTTTATAACCTTCAAGCTAATGATGTTGTTACGCTTAAGATTAAAAGCGGTAAAGAGAAAGTAACCTTGAAAAGGGGGGAAAACTTCTGGGTTGTAGAAAACAGGTTCAATTATCCGGCTGATTTTTCCAAGATAACGAATCTTGTAATAAATCTTAAAGAAATGAAGACAGGCAGAAGCTTTAAAGCTTCACCAGATGTTATTTCACGTCTTTCTTTATACGATCAGGGTGAAAATCAAAATCAAAAAATAAAGCCTGAAAATCAAAAAGGGATAAGAGTTGTTCTGGAAAACAAAAAGAAGCAAATTCTTGCAGACCTTATTATCGGTAAAACCTCATCTCAAACAAAGGGTAATTTTATAAGGCCGTCTAAAGAATCAACGATTTATCTGGTGGATAGAAATTTCAGATTTCTGGAGACAAAGCCATCTGTGTGGATTGACAAGAAGTTGATAGATATTGATCCAGATGAAATAAAAACCGTAATCCAATTTAACCATAAAAAACCAGTTTACAAACTTCAGCGAAAAGACAAAGATAAAAAAGGTATATTTATCAATCCGCCAAAAGACAAAAAAATAAACCAATCTAAAATCGACCAGGTTTTTGGAGCGCTTTACTCTTTTTCAATAAATGATATTGTTGATCCTTCAAAGGATTTAAGCCAAAAATGTTTCGAAAAAACAGTATTTTTTGAATATCATCTTTTTGATGGCAGTATTTATAAGATTTATCCGGGCTGTGAAGTAGAAAATAACAGACAAAATTATTATCTTAGGGTCCAGACAAGTTATATGGAACCAAAAAAAAAAGAAACCGGTGACAATATTGATAAAATTAAAGATAAAAAAACAGAAGCAGAAAAAAAAGCCGATCTTTCAGCTAAAATGGATTTATTGAACAAAAAAATAAGTTCTTGGACTTATATTATTTCCGGTTGGAAATATAATAATTTTATAACTGATCCGGAAGAATTTTTTGAGAAAAAGAAAGCAGGCGATAAGAATTAATATTAAAGCAGAGGAAGTCACGCCCTGGTTCTGACATCACACTATTTATACCTCATCACCGCTACAAGGATATAGAGTCTGGGTTTGTCTACAAACTTTTCAATGTCGAACCCATAGGGCTCAAGCAGGGTTTTGGCCTCGGAATATTGTGGAAAGTCATCCAGTGGAAAAGGAGACTTTTTTTTCAAAAAAGCGATAAACTCTTTTCCCATGGGATGGCTGATCACCAGACGTCCACCTGTTTTTATTATCCGGCCTATATTTGTAAAAACTCCTTTTTTATCCACAAGATTCGGATAACAGGCATTTACAAATACCACATTTATACTCTTGTCCTGCAGTCTGAGCTGACGAACATCTGTGACGATGGTTTCGGCATAAGGATAATGCGCTTTCAGGGTATCAAGCATTGCCTCAGAAAGATCGCAGGCATAAATTTTCCCGGGGTTGTATATCTTAATCAAGGGCAGCAGAATTCCAGTACCGGAACCTACATCCAAAACAGTATCTCCTTTTGAAATTTCAGCAAAAAATACAATCCATTTTAAACGTTCCGGTACTCCTTCTGGAAGGGGAGGATCAAATACGTGAACCAGTTTGCTGAAAAAATTCCGCTGAATTCTATTTATTCGCTCTATCTCCTTTGCATCAAATGTTTTGTAGATATTCATCGGCAAATCCCTTGAGCCTCTTTGAAAACTGATGAATGAGCCTGTAAAAGCGCAAGAGCGGTTCAAGTCATTACAAATTTTCGGCCTGTGCGGATGACGGCATATTTGCTTACGTAGGGGCGGATCTTGTATTTGCCCTGATTCCGACGCTCACGAAAGGCTATCAAAAGGGGCAATAACTCACAAGAGGCGACAAGGATCGTCCCTACAAGATATTACCGGATACGTTGGCCATTTTAGGACAGCCTCCTATGTTTTCGCCAATCCTAAATTCTGCAAGCGGCGCTCCCGCGGAGTCCGGTTTTTGCGGAATATAATGGCGGAATTCCCTTGATTCTGATTCATCAATAGGGGGAATAGGGGGAATGTTAATTATATGCAGTATTATCGATTAACAGGCTGAAACATGAGGCAGATATAATCATTTCGCGAAAACTGAATGCA
>CAZRLQ010000160.1:0-5559 GCA_964600725.1 uncultured Desulfobacterales bacterium | reverse complement strand
ATATACGGCTGCGCGTTTGATGCCCTGCACCTGCCTGCCGCAGGCAGGTCTCAGGCAAAAGCAGCGCTTGCAGAATTTAGGTAATATGCATTACGGATACATTCTTTCAATAAAATACCCAAATTCCTCAAGCCTTTTTTTAACTTTGCCTAAATTTTTTTTAGCGATAATTATGTGATAATTTTCTGCTTTCAGAATATATTTTTTTAATATTTTATCTTTTGCAATCAGAGAAATTAACTCATCATTTTGTTGATTTAATTTGTAAACAACCATTTCCTGATCCGCGGCCAATGGATTTGTTTTGTTTAAAATTTCATCTAAAAAATCTATCCATATTTGCGGCGGATCAGCAGATATCTGCTCTCTAAAAAAAGTTATTTTCCTTTTGATATCCGCTGTTGAATAGCATTCCTTTAAAAACGAGTGATAATTTATTTTGTAGCAGCTGCGGCTGATTTTATCTGAAATTTTCTCAAGCATTAATTTTTTTAATGGATCGTCTCCTTTAATATTGATAATCAGCCTTTTTTCATCCAGTATAAGATTTGCTCCTTTTTCCTTAAATTCCGCTTTATACCCGGTCGCAGTTCCTGTTATATAAGCGCCCAATTCCGTTAATCTTACATATTTAAGGCCGTCGAAAAAGGAGAGATATTCTTTGTTTTTATCCTGAAAAAATTTATTTTCCGGATAATTATAAGCGATATCAACAATTCCAAAAGATGCAAACAGAAAAAAAACAGCTTTAATAAATGGTGTTATTATTACATCCTTATAAATCCTGTCTGAAATACTTACTTTTTCATAAGTACTGTACTGACGTCTAAGCTCAACTTTTTTATGATAATATAAATTGTTCCAGGCATATGATTTGTCCACAATTTCCATAAATATATTCCTGTAGGAAACATATTTAATAATATTTTCAGCAGAGACCCATTTTTGCAATGGAAGTTTTTTTAAAAGATCTAAAAGAGATGTTTTAACTTTTTCCTGTCTCTTTTCATACGATTGATTAAATTCGAAATAAGTCCCTTTTAAATAATATAATAATTCTTTTAGTTCAAAATTCTTAAAGCCTTTATTATAAAAAAAATTATCAAATATCTCTTTCAGCAATACAAATGCATTCTCTTTGCTTTTAAATTCAGCATCTTTTAAAAAATCAGCTATTATTTGAGTTCTTAAAAACTGGAGATCCTTATCTTTATTGTCATAAAATTCCTTGACGTTACAATACCCGTTCATTTTTAAAATAGAAGTTTTAAGGATGTTATCGCCGTTTTTTGAAAACTTCAGATAGCCCTGTTGAATATAAGTACAAAAAAGTATTATCTGTCTCGTTATTTGATTATTGTCTGCATAAATAAAATCTGTTTTTTCATTTACGCTGTCAAGTTCAATTAAATCATAATCTTCCGGATGCGGCAGATAATTCTTAAATAATTCTCTGAATTCCGGCACCAAAAAAAAGGAATAATTATAATCAACATCGCTGAAATTGATAAATTTGCTGTACTTACGAATCTGAAACAATAAATAGCTGTCTTGTATTGTCTTTTTTCTCAAGAATTGTTTTGCTTCTGAATCCTTAATTATTTCAGATTTAAACATTTTTTCAAGTTTTTCAACTTCATGCATTCCCCCTTCCCATACCAGGATATTTAATATCTTTTTTGCATCATCAGGAATATATGTCAGCAACCTCTGAAATAATTTCTTATCGCAATAAATATTAGTCAATGCGCGAACAAGCTGGTTTTTTCTTATTTTATTTATAGAAAACTTTCCAACAATATTAAAACTTTTTTTATCAAAAAAATGATGTAAATAACATTTATAAATTTTCTTGAGGGCATCGGGACTGTATAATTTGTTAACAATCGACTCTATTTTAAGCTGGTACGGATCTTCCGGTATTGCAATCTTCTTTGAAACAGTGTTCTCTTCTATTTTTTCCCGTTTCGCAATGATTTCCGGTGCCAATCTGCAGATCGCAGGATCTGAATCAGAATTAAAAGTTTGGAGCAATTTATCAGCCCAAGGTGATTTGTGGTTTGAAATTGCATACAGTACACGTATTCTTATACCCGGGTTGGAATCCATGGCGGCTTTTTCCAGCAGCAACCGGACATTTTTATCGTCGGGAGCAATCGAACCGGCAGCCATAACAACATTTGCATAGAATTCCCACGGCTTTGAATCACACATTTCAAGCAGCAGCGGAAGAATCGTTTTTCCGGCTGCAATACAGGCTTCATATGCGGCTTGACGAACCTCTCTGTCAAGGGGATGGAACTGCATGTATCCAAGATTATTCACCAAAAGAGGCATCAGTTTTTGAATATCTGATGAATTTCGTTTCATCATAGCCTGCCGCACTTCTACAAACCGCCAAAGAACCGTTAAACGATCGCTCAAACGCCCTTCCGCAGAGAGCGACTCTTTAAAATGCACTGGCGGCCATACTGAAAAATCAATATTCTCAGCAACCGCTCTTAATGTTGACAAGGCACAAGACTTACAGAGACATCCCTTTGGAGTTTTTAAAGCAGATACTTCTATTTGCCTGCGGCATGAAAAACATAAAACACCTGTTAAACTCTTGCTGAACCAGGTTAACGATGATTCTATTTCTTTTAAATAGTCCCCGGCTTCGAAGATATGCCTGTTCAGACTTATTTGGCTCATGGATCAACCTCCCAGGATAAAATCAATATCTTTTTCATCAAAAGATTTCATTGATGCGCCATCACTTGAAATCAGGCTTTCAAAAAGTTCTTTTTTCATTTCTTGTAATTGAAGTATTTTTTCTTCAATAGTTCCCCGAGTGATCAATTTATAACTAAAAACGGTTTTATCCTGTCCAATTCGATGGGTTCTGTCAATTGCCTGGTTCTCTACCGACCGGTTCCACCATGGATCAAAAATAAAGATATAATCTGCGGCAGTTAAATTAAGACCCGTTCCTCCTGTCTTAAGAGTCATTAGAAATACTTTGTATGATTCATCATTTTGAAATTTTTCAACCAGTTCTTTCCGATCTCTTGTAGCACCTGTCATCAGTAAGTAATCAACACCCGCCTTATTAAGATCCTCGGCTATACAGTCGAGTGCATTTAGAAAATTAGCAAAAACCAGAACCTTATGATTATTTGCAGCAACATCTAAAATATTTCCAACAAGAATTTGACGTTTGGGAGAAATTATCTGATTTTCACTTTTGGATTCAGGTATAGAAGCTATCTGTCGGAGTTCGCCAAGGGCTTGAAGAATAAAAAAATGTGTTTTTTTGATTCCGCTTTGTTTAATTTGATCTTTTATATTATGATAATAAAATAAACGTCTTTGCTCGTAAAAAGTTTTCTGGTCATCTGACATATCTATAAAAAGCGTCTGTTCTATTTTATCCGGCAAGTCTTTTAATACATCTTGTTTTAAACGCCTCAGGATAAAGGGATAGATTTTCTTTTTAAGTTCATGCAGAGCATCTTTGTCGTCCTCTTTCTGAATAGGTATGACATAATTTTTATTGAAATCGTTAATTGAACGGAACATTGCAGGATTCAAAAATCGAAAAAGGGAATAAAGTTCACCAAGATTATTTTCAATAGGTGTTCCACTCAGCGCCAATCGATAATCTGATTTTAAAAGCATCACCGATTTTGAAATTTGAGAATTTATGTTTTTGACATTCTGTGATTCATCAAGAATAATGTAATAAAATTCCGTATCCTTAAATTTATCAATATCGATACGAACCATAGAGTAAGTAGTCAAAACAAGCTGTTTTTTTTTCGCTTCTTCCAAATTACGATTATTAGCGTGATAAGTATAATATGTTAACTCACGTTTAAATTTCTTAATCTCGTTTTCCCAATTAAAAAGGAGACTTTTTGGCATTATTATCAAAGAGCTTTTCTTTTCTTTTGGATAAATATCAGCAAGCAAAGCAATCGCCTGCAATGTTTTTCCAAGTCCCATATCATCCGCTAAACATCCGCCCAATGCATGTTTATGAAGATATTTAATCCATTTAAATCCCTCTTTTTGATAACTTCTGAGTTTTGCGTTCAGTTTCGGAAAATTCGTCCTTGATTTTTTCAGCTTATTGAAACCTGAAAATATTTCTCTTGAATGCCTGAATGATTCCATGGCAATCTTTTCATCAATCAATTCTTCAATAATCGGAAGATCAAAAAAAGAAATTTTCACCTTATCTTTCTGTTTTTTGAATATTCGTTTTAATTTGTTAAAATAATTTTTATTAACAACCGCATGGGTACCGTCATTTAACAAGATATAAGAGTTCTTCTTATACTGGTCTATCGCGTCAAAAAGAGAAATCTTTTGCCCTTCTATTTCCAGAGACGCATCTCCTTCCAGAAAATCTATTCCATGAGATAAAGAAAGGTTAAGTTTTGGAATGTCCGCTGTAACCTTATATGACTTCAGATTTTCAGCACCATAAATAGAAAACTTAGTAATTAAATGGGTTAATTCATTATGTATGAACTCTTTTGCCAAAACTTCGTCTATTATAAAAAGATTATCCTCTATGTAATAGGAAAAACTATTTTTAAGCTGTCTTTTATACTTTTTAAGAAGCCTGTTTATCTCGTCAAAACAGGAATAGATTTCTTCATGAAAAAGATCGGAAATAACGATCTTTTTCTCAAAATCATTTAACGTGACAATTTTTGTCACGTCATAAGTATCAAAAAAATGTACATCAAATCCCGGCAGAGATCTTGCGACTCTTAAATATAATGAATTATCAACATCTATTTTTTCAAAAACCAATGCTGGCCTGGTCTTTTTATCTGTTCCCTTGACACATTTGCAATCTTTATAGCTTACAGAAATATTTTTAAGACCGGAAAAAAATAAAGAAAGATATTTTTCAAGATCTGACGGCATCAGTCTTGTTTCAAAGAGTTGAATATCTGAGTAATTTTCACCTATTGGAAGGACCTGAAAAATTTTACCCTGGCAATATATATGGTTTTCATTTAAAAACAAAACCTTGCTCAATTCTTTTTCATTATAGACGTAGATGATCTTAACCATTAATGACGAATTTTTTTCTTCTATTGTTAGAAGTACCCTAACTAAATCCTCTTTAAAAGAGATTCGTTTAAATTTATCATTAACAAAATTATCACAAAGTTTTAATTGCTCAATCAGGTGCTCATTTTCACTAAGATAGATTCTGTCACTGAAAACCGCCCAGTCAATATGAAAACTCTTTTTATCTTTAATATTCTTGATTGATTTCAATACATAGCGGGTATATCCATTGTAATATTCGTAATCCGCTTCAATATCCTTTTTAGCTTTATCAACTACTTTAATATAAGCACCTTTCTCATCAAAATTAAGCTGAAAAAAGATTGATGTATGGGCAGGCTGTTTTTTTATAATCGTCTTTTTTCTTTTTAGCTTTTCAAAAAGATTATTTTTAGTTTCTATATTATTTATCATAGCCGGCTGCTTACTTAAGTTTTCGAAAAATAGTTTTAGTGTTTGGCATTATAATTGCTTAACCCAATCTTC
>CAZRLQ010000159.1:0-5592 GCA_964600725.1 uncultured Desulfobacterales bacterium | reverse complement strand
TGAAAAAGAAGAAAAGATCTATCGACTTGAGAAGATCATTGTTCGGGATCATCCCTTAAAAGACAAGTACATGGTTGTAACACCGGATGTTACGGTAATTAATGTGGATAAGTTTCAAAAGGCCGGTCCCGTACAAAACATCAGAGATTTGTTGAGTGAGGCGCTGGACGAAGCCGCTACGCGGCAGAAAAAGTCAAATTTACAAAAAAAATCAAAATTAGTGTATAGCTCCTAAAAGATGTCCAATTCCGGGTACTTTTTAAAAAGGAGTATGCCGTAGAGCAACATAAAATCCGAGAAAGAAAATTGGCTGGGTATGATCATTATTGGCCGGTGTCTTGAGAGCAAACCACAGCGCGGGATGGTCAGACATATGGCTCGCTAGGAAAATTCATGTGCATCCTGCTTGTAGGCCGTTTTATGGAAGGCAGGCCTGTCCATTACCCATAAGTACTCGTTCCTAAATGGCAAATAAACTCTGAAAGGATATTTTTGAACATCGAATGCGCAGGCTCAAGTTATGGGTAAAGGGCAGAGGCAAGCCGTATGAGACAGCCATGAAACTGATGCAGGATAATTTCAAGAATTTTATAAAAAGAAGGTAAACGAATGAAAGAGAGATTATTAATTATCGTAATTTGTTATGTTCTATTCTTTTCTTTATCAAAGGTTTTGATGGCCGGCGATGAAAAAAACGATGTATATGTATTGGAAGATATTATAGTTACAGAAGAGCTGATCCGTCCGACCAGACAAACAGGTGATTCTCTTTATACGGGAACCTCTGTAACTAAAAAAGGAATCGAGCTTTTGGGCACACCCGCCAAAACAAGTGTCTATAGTGCATTAGATATTCTTTCAGGCATTAATGTGGAAAGTGAGGATCCTTACGGACTAAGCGGCAAAGATATACGTATAAGGGGGGCAAAAGGATTCTATTGCGGTATGACTGTTGAAGGTATTCCGAATTATGGGATCATGCCTATCGGAGCAAGAGAAGATATATACGATATGGAAAATATGGAGAGCGTCAGTCTCTATAAAGGGGCAAGCCCTGCTGATCTCGGTACGGGTTCCGGCAATAGAGGCGGCTCAATAGAATTGCAATTAAGAAGACCTGAAGATAAAGCAGGAGTTGAGGTAAGTCAGAGTTTTGGTTCTAAAGATTTTGTCAGAACATTTTTAAGGATTGACTCAGGAGAATTGCCGTCGAAAACAAAATTTTTCGGATCATATTCTTATACAGATGCTGATAAATGGAAAGGAAAAGGAGACCTTGGAGGAAGAGATCATGTAACATTGGGGTTAAATCAGCTGGTTAATGATGTGGTAAATATAGACCTGTTTTATAATTTCAATGAAATTGAGAGGCATTTTTTCAAGAACCTCGATTACGAGCAGGCTGATAATATAAACAGGGACGATAATTTTTATCATCATTACAATAACGGACTCACACAAGATCCCAGAGAAAATGTAAATTATTATGATTATAATCGTGGAAAATTTATAAACAGAGACTTTATGTCAATTATTGATATAAATATTTTGGGAAAATTCAATCTCTCGTTAAAACCTTACTATTCAAGTGAAGACGCAAATTTTTGGGAAGGAAAAGAAGGTTTTCCTGTGGTAGGGTACACCATGCCCAAGAAACCGGGTGTATTGAACAAAACCAGGGAATTGGAACGATACGGTGTCATACCTGAAATGAATTTTGATATTTCAGGTTTTGAAATAACCGCAGGTTACTGGTTTGAATCTCATGATCTGGAAAAATATGTCGAAAGATATGTCTCCACTTCCCATGGATTGGAATACAACGGATATATGTACTATGCAAAAAATGACGGGCACGGGAAGATTTACAGCCCTTACGCCAAGCTCTCCTATGAACTGAACAGATTCAAATTTCAGGCAGGGTTGAAATATTTTTATTATGAGGAGCCGGCAAGTACCGGATATATTTCGGATGCATCGCTTGCTCTGAAAAAAGATCCTGACCTCAGTTTAAAAGAAACAGATTACGATGAGATTCTGCCTACGCTTGGCATCGGCTATGAGTTTACTGAAAATGCTAAGATGTATCTCAACTATGGCAGAAATTATATGAGACCTTACGCGTACGTTCCGGTTACAACTCTATACGCTATGAATAGACAGGCGTTTAAAACATCTGGTATGACATTGCAGGATATATTTGACGATTGGGAAATGGAAACATCAGACAACTTTGATTTGAGCTTCAGATACAGCCACAAATATTTTTCCATAGCCCCTCTCTTTTTTTACAGCAAGCATAATGATCTATTGGTCAGCATTGATGATCCGAGAATAATTAACCCCAAAACCAACAAGCCTGTTACTTATTATCAGAATGTCGGCGATGCCGTTGCATACGGATTTGAATTGGAGCTGAATCTTTATCCATCAGAAAATTTGGTTTTCTATCTCAATCCAGGTTACACTGATATGAGTTTTGACGATGACCTTAAGAGAGGAGATAAGATTCTGAAGATTAAAGATAATCAGATTCCGGATACGCCTGAATGGATTATCAAGTCAGGCTTGATCTATACGATTAACAATTTTGAGATCAGCCCGTCAGTCAAATGGATTGACAGTAGATATGGCGATGCTTTGAATAAAGAAAAAATCGATGATTATACAGTCGTTGACCTGAATCTGAGATATACAATAGATGATTTTTGGGGATTAAGAGAAGCAAAACTCGGCCTTGAACTGAGTAATCTGTTTAATGAAAGATATGTTGGTGCAATTATAGCAGATGATACTGGAACGGGTGCGGACTATTATGCTGCCCCACCTTTTACAGCAATATTTGTCATGAGCGGAAAGTTTTAATCTATGAGTCTCAATGTCGCTGCTCCGGGATTTTGTTCTATGGCGGCTTGGACTCTGTTTTTTAAATATTAAACCCAAAGGAGAAAGGTAAAATGAAAAAAAATCTGTCAGGAACCGTTATTGCAGCAATAATTTTATTGCTGTCTGCTTCGCAGGCATCAGCGCACAACCTCTGGCTTGGGCTTGATCATTACGACCAGGAAAAAGGAGACACGGCAAAGATCTTTTTATACATGGGACACTCTCTTCCTTTTTCCGATCTTGGAAGACCTGAAAATATGAAGGATTTTTTTTACCTGGAGCCGAACGGGAAAAAGAAAAATTTTGTATTAAAGCAATACGATCCAAAATCCTTTTTCAATGAGGCGGGAGTTGATCTTAACATCCGCAAAGAGGGGACATATCTTGTTGCCGCAGCTTTAAAGCCTCTCTTTGTCAGTGAAACTCCGGAAGGTAAAAAAAGAAAAAGTAAAAAAGAGCTTGCAGACGCAATATCCTGCCGGCACGTGGAATTTTTTGCAAAGGCGATCTTTTATGCCGAAAAGCCGGATGGGTCTGCCTATAAAAAAGTTTTGGGACATGCTCTTGAAATGATTCCTCAAAAAGATCCATGCCTGCTTAAAACCGGCGATTATCTTCCAATAAAAGTGCTCTTTAAGGGAAAACCTTTGGCAGGGGAGTATGTTTATGCCACCTATGTCGGATTCTCAACAAGGGAAGAATATCCATTCGTCGCAAAAACCAAAGCGGACGGAACAGTAAATATTCGCATCACAGAGCCCGGCATATGGTGGGTCAAGATTCCGTTGAAAAAAGAGCGCAAAGATAAATCAGAGTGCGATCTTGATCAGTATGCCGCGATAATGACTTTTGAGGTGAAATAGGGGAGGGCAAAATAGAATGGAAGGCAGCCGATTTCCTGCCAGGATTTGCAGACCGCCCTCCAGACAAAGCTCCCTTAAAGCAAGGGATGCTTTAGATAGTGCCCATCCATAAATGGCTATTTTATCCGATATCTGCGCAATAATGATCTGAAAAAAAAAGACGCTTTCTTTAATTTTTCATACTATTTTCCTGCTGAAGGAAAAATCAAGCTGGGTGTCCGTTACAACGAAGGGGAATACGGAATGGTCGTCGGAAACAAAAAAGGCAATCCGTATTATGATAATGATTATCCTAAAAGTGAAGAGGACAGACTTGTAGGCCCCGGTTTCGGCTGGATTCCCGGATGCCGTCTTGGGGAAAAAAGTTATTACAGAAAAGAAAGATATGAATGGGATGCTGCTGTGTAGAAGAATATTTTATCGTTCCCACGCTCTTTGCGTGGGAATGCATACCATATAGGTTCCCGCGCTGGAGCATGGGAACCAGGCGAAAAGCAACATCCCTGCCTGCTGGAGGCAGGTAAAAGTGTAAACCAAGTTTGAAGGATACCAAGAAAAATAAAAAAAGTTTTCAGGAAAAAAAATGATTAAACCAAGATTTATAACAGTCTTACTTCTTGAGATATTCGTCTCTGTTTATTTATCGGCGCCCATATCCTATGCAAAAGAGGAAGGCAAGCTCTACGTCATAGGCACAGGGCCTGCAGGGCCTGATCTTGCGGTTCCAAGGGGACTGGCGGTTATCGAAAAGGCCGATATCTTCCTGTGCCCGCCATATATTCAGAAAAATCTTGCCGGACGAATCGATCCTGCAAAGATCGCTTTCAACCCCTGGGAAGACATTCATGACGAAGAGGCAATGAAACTGCGCAAAACCGATTACCCAAAATGGCTTCAACGGGTAAAAAAACAGAGGAAAAAGGTCTTTGATTTTGTAATGAACGCCATTAACAACAATAAAACCGTGGTCATGCTTGACAGCGGAGATCCGTGTGTTTACGGCCCTTCCCTCTACTGGCTTTTAAAAGGCTTCGATCATAAATATTTTGAAGTGATTCCGGGGATAAGCGCATTTAATGCTGCCAGCGCGGCGCTTGAAAAACCGATGATATGCGAAGGGATCAACTTTGTCATGCTTACCGCTCCTCATTCAATGTTCGGAAGATCCTTTGAAAAAGGGGATGATCTTTTAAAGAACCTTTCCAGATATAACATTACAATGGTTTTTTACATGGCCCTTTCATCAATGAACAGGCTTGTGGAAAAATTCGGCAGATACTATCCGCCTGATCTTCCAATGGCGGTTGTCTATTATGCAGGGTATTCGGACAGGGAAAAGGTTTTGAAAAGCAGCCTCGGCAGGATTCTGGATGATCTGAAAAATACCGATGAAAAATGGCTCGGGCTCTTGATAATCGGAAAAGCCGTTAAATAATGAAAAACAGATTAAATAATAATGGATTAAAAAGAGAGATCGGGCTCTTTCCCGCAGCAATCCTGGTTGTTGCCAACATGGTGGGAACCGGCATATTTACGGCCTCCGGTTTTAAGCATAGTTGTATAAATACTTATAAGATTTTTGCATACGCATTGAAATTAAATGAGATTGTATTGGGTAATGTTTTTTTGTTGTAATGCCGCACATGTTTTCTAAAACGGGATACAGGCCGGCTGATGCCCCCAGGAGCTGAAAAACCGTACACTTTAGGCTTGATCCGGTGCCAGAAAATTTCTGCAGGATTATATTCCGGCCTGCCTGCCGGCAGGCGAATACGGAGGCAAGCAGAGCAAGTGGATATTTTGATGCCGCCTCAAAAACATTTTGGTCTTTTTAGATTTGTGA
>CAZRLQ010000158.1:0-5613 GCA_964600725.1 uncultured Desulfobacterales bacterium | reverse complement strand
TGACAATCTAAGTGACAGATTAAACTTAATATTCAAAAAGTTAAAAGGGCATGGGAAATTAACTGAAAAAAATATTGAGGAGGGTTTGAGGGAGGTTCGGCTGGCTCTTCTTGAAGCGGATGTCCATTACAAGGTTGTTAAAAAATTTATTGCCGGCATAAAAGAGAGAGCGCTCGGCAAGAATGTTTTAGCCAGCCTTACGCCAGGTCAGCAGGTTGTCAAGATTGTAAACGATGAACTTACTGAGCTTATGGGAGGGCAAAACAAAGATTTGCAGCTTTCCGGAGCAAGTCCGGCATCGGTTATGCTGGTAGGATTGCAGGGTTCAGGAAAGACCACTACTGCTGGAAAATTAGCTTTTTTTTTGAGGAAAAAAGGGAAAAAACCTTATCTGGTGCCGGCAGATGTGTATAGGCCTGCAGCAATAGATCAACTCAAAAAGCTGGGAGAACAGATATCGGTTCCTGTATTTCAGTCCGATACCGGTATGGATCCTGTAGATATTTGCAGTGATGCCAGAGCCTTGTCCAAGCAAAAAGGATGTGATACGCTTCTGATCGATACAGCCGGACGGCTTCATGTTGATGATGATATGATGGATGAGCTTTGCAGAATCAAAAAAGCGGTCAAGCCTTCTGATATACTGCTTGTAGCCGATGCCATGACAGGACAGGATGCTGTAAATATCGCTCAATCATTTGATATTGCCCTTGATATCGGAGGTGTTGTTTTGACCAAGATGGACGGCGATGCTCGTGGGGGAGCTGCATTATCCATTAAGGCAATAACAGGCAAACCAATAAAATTTCTTGGCTTAGGTGAAAAGCTGAATTCCCTGGAACCTTTCCATCCCGACAGGATGTCATCGAGTATCCTTGGAATGGGAGATATTCTTACTTTTATTGAAAAAGCCCAGTCAATTGTTGATGAAAGGAAAGCGGCTGAGCTTGAGAAAAAGTTGAGAAAAAGCCGGTTTACTCTTGAAGACTTTCGTGATCAGATGATTCAGATACGTAAGATGGGTTCCTTGAATGAACTGATGAATATGATTCCTGGTTTTAATAAAATCAAGCAGTTTAAAAACTTAAAAGTAGATGATAGAGAACTGGTAAAAATTGAAGCAATTATAAATTCAATGACGCGCCAGGAACGTCGTCATTATAACATAATAAACGGAAGCCGCAGAAAAAGAATTGCCAAAGGAAGTGGAACTTCCGTACAAGATATAAATAGACTGCTTAAAAATTATACTCAGATCATGAAAATGATGAAGAAATTTAATAAAGGCGGTATGCGGAAAATGGGTCGCGGAATGCTGCCGTTTTAAAGGAGAATTGTTATGTCGGTTAAAATCAGATTAGCAAGGCACGGTGCAAAGAAGAAACCGTTTTATCGAGTTGTGGTTGCAGATAGTGAATGTAAAAGAGATGGAAGATTTTTGGAAATAGTGGGCACTTACAATCCTTTGCATGATCCGGCACTGGTTACACTGAAAAATGAACGGATAAAATACTGGTTCGAAAAGGGAGCCAGGCCTACAAACACCGTGAAAAACCTTTTGAAAAAAGAAGGGGCCCTTGCTAACAATATATAAATATAGATCTTTTTTCCCTTAATTTTTAAAAGCCAGTAAAAGGAGATGAAGCTATGAAGGATCTGATAAAGTATATTGCACAGGCACTTGTTGACAATCCGGATCAGGTAGAAGTTACGGAAATAGAGGGCAACCAGACTTCTGTATTGGAACTTAAGGTAGCCAAGGAGGATCTTGGGAAAGTTATAGGGAAGCAGGGAAGAACGGCTCGAGCTATGCGTACAGTATTGAGTGCCGCTTCTGCGAAGGTAAAAAAAAGAACAGTACTTGAGATTATTGAATAACCAGCTAAAACTGATGGGGAAAGATAATTTTTTGGATAGTTTTTTATTGATAGGTAAAATCGTAGGTACACATGGGCTGAATGGAACTGTCAAAGTTTTGTCCTATGCTGAGTCACCGTCGGTTTTTAAGCCTAATGAAAAGATTGTTGTTAAAAGTAAAAGAGGGCCGGGGAAAAAGTATGATGTAAATTGGGTTAAACCGCACAAAAGGATTATCCTTTTGTCATTAAAAGGGGTTATAAGCTGCAATATGGCAAAAACGCTTATTGGATCTGAACTCTTAATTGAAAGGAGTTCTCTTCCAAAGCTGGAAGAAGGAACCTATTATTGGTCTGATATCATTGGTCTTTCTGTTTTTACAACAGGGAAGGTTTTCCTCGGGCATGTAGAATCGATTATCGCCACAGGAAGCAATGATGTTTTTGTCGTGAAAGATGCAGCTAAAAAGTCAGGCAAAAAGAATGATAATGAAATACTGATACCTGCTCTTGAATCTGTTGTTGAAGAGATTGACATTGAACATAAAAGAATGCGGGTGAATCTGCCTGACGGGTTATGATGGCATACTTTTTCGCCTGGTTCTCATGCCCTTTGCGTGGAAACTCTTATGGTATGCATTCCCATGCGAAGAGCGTGGGAACGAGAAAACTAAAACCATTAAAAGTTTGAAAGTATAAACTACTCTTGAGCATTTATGAAGGAAGCCGTAATTCAATAACTCATAACTCAATGTTATTGGCGGCAAATTAACAGTTGATAGCATAAGTTTATGAATTTTATCGTTATTACGATTTTCCCGGAAATGTTTGCTCCCTTGCTGGAACACGGAATTGTCAGAAAGGGGATTCAGAAAGAAAAGATTTCGGTTCAGGCTGTAAATATCAGGGATTTCGCAGAAGGCAGACATAAGATGACAGATGACAGACCTTATGGCGGCGGCTGCGGGATGGTTATGAAACCTGAACCTTTGGCTAAAGCCATTAAAGCTTCTCAAAAGAGATTTCCTTTCTCAAAGACAATTTTGCTCACACCACAGGGACGTGTTTTTAACCAGGGTCTCGCCCAGGAATTTGTATCACTTAAGGAGATTATATTTGTCTGCGGACGCTATGAGGGTATTGACGAGCGTATCTGCAGCAATCTTATAGACGACGAAGTTTCCATCGGCGATTTTGTGTTAACAGGCGGCGAACTTGCAGCAATGGTTATCATTGATGCTGTAACCAGGCTGGTTCCAGGCATACTTGGTGGAGAGGATTCAACTGAAAAGGATTCGTTTTCCGATGGGCTTATAGAACATGCACATTTTACAAGACCCAGAGTTTTTGAAGGAATGAATGTTCCAGAAGTTTTGTTGTCAGGCGATCATAAAGAAATTGAAAACTGGAGGCTTGAAACATCTCTGATACGCACTTTTTTAAAAAAACCTGATCTGTTGGAAAATAGAGCTTTTAACAGCAATGAGCTTGAAATACTGAAAAAGTGGTGCAAATCCGTTGAAAAAATCATTCATACCCAGTCTGTATCTGGCCCTGATGCATTATCCGGTGGTCAATAAAAACGGCGATATCATAACTTCCGCTGTAACCAATCTTGATTTGCATGACATATCAAGGGCTGTAAAAACTTATGGTGTGAAAAAATTCTATGTAGTTACCCCTTTGGCAGATCAAAGAAAACTTGTTGAAAGAATAATTTCACACTGGATAACAGGAACCGGCTCAAGATATAATCCCGAAAGGGGAGAAGCCCTTAAAAAGATCTGTGTTAAAAATTCATTGATTGAAGTCATAGAGCATATTGCCGACAGTGAGAAAAAAATTCCAAAAACAGTTGTCACTTGTGCCGGAAACAATCCAGATGGTTTACAATACGGCAAACTTCGTAAAATGCTTGAAACTTGTAATCCATATCTATTGATTTTTGGGACAGCGTGGGGACTTTCAGAAAATTTTATTTCCAAGGCTGATTATCTGCTTGTACCTGTAAAGGGAAATACGGATTATAATCACCTTTCGGTACGTTCTGCAGCATCAATCATCCTGGACAGGCTCTTGGGTTAAATTAAAATAGGTATTAGCTGTTAGCGGTTGATTTGCCGCTGTTTTCCAGCATTAGATAACAATGTCTGAAAGCTAAATACTGATAACTGTTCATCACGAAATACCGCAATAATTCGTGATGAACTTTAAAATAATAGAATATTTGGTGAAATGTTTGGGTGATATTATGGAAGTGATAAAAAAGTTGGAAGAAAAGATGATAAAAAATGATCTGCCTGACTTTATACCAGGTGATACCATTAAAGTTCATGTAAAGATAAAGGAGGGTGAAAAGGAGCGGATTCAGATTTTTCAGGGGGTTGTCATAAGCAAACGGAAAAAAACATCGGCAAACGGAACATTTACCGTTAGAAAAGTTTCATACGGAATAGGCGTTGAGCGTATTTTTCCGCTCCATTCTCCCATCATAGACAAGGTTGAAGTAATTACTCACGGACGTGTTCGCCGTGCAAAGATTTACTACCTGCGCAACTTAAGGGGCAAGGCGGCGAGGATAAAAGAGCGCCGTCGGAATGGCTGATTTGAATTGAGCTTGAGATAGCCGCAATTTAACCTGAATTTAACGTACTGGCGAATCTTGTATTCGCCCTAATTAAGCCGATTTCATGTCATCTGATATAACAGATTCAGATTCTTGGGTATTTGAAAAAAAAATAACTCAAGAAGGCTATTTACGTATTGCAGGTATTGACGAGGCCGGCCGGGGGCCCCTGGCCGGCCCTGTTGTTTCCGCGGCAGTTATCCTGCCTTTATTTTTTCCGGCTAAAGGTATAACCGATTCAAAGCAACTGACATCTAAAAAGCGTGATCATTTATACGAAGTAATTTATAAGTATGCAGTTTCAATAGGTATAGGAATTGTTGACTCATTTGAAATAGATCGAACCAATATACTTGAAGCTTCGCTTTTAGCTATGCGTATATCTGTAGATAATTTAAAACCACAGCCGGATTACCTTCTAATAGATGGCGGTTTTCGGATTTTATCAGAATTACCCCAAAAACCAATAATTAAAGGTGATCAGCTCAGCATATCCATTGCAGCGGCTTCTATTGTTGCCAAGGTAACCCGGGATAAGCTCATGGAAAATTATCATCTCTATTATCCCCGGTATGAATTTTACAGACATAAAGGCTATCCTACAAAGGCTCACAGGGAAATTATACGGAAATTAGGCTGCTGTCCTATTCATCGGTGCAGTTTTAAGGGTGTAAAGGAATTTCTCTCTGCGTGAGGGCAGGCGCAGAGGATAAACACAAAGCGCCTAAGGGTGAGCTAAAGTGCCTAAAATTGCGGTACGCCTTTGGCGTGCTATAGATATTTAGGGCTTAGTTACAACAACTTTAGGCGCTTTAATATACTTTAGTTCACTCGTAGGCACTTATGTTCGCACCGAAGGTGCGCTAATTTAAAAGCCTGCGCTGTTCGATGCTTTCGATTTATAAATCGTCAGAATACCTTATTTAACGTTCGGTGCTGGACGTTCAATGTTCGATGTTCAAAAATGTCCTTCCAGAGTGTAATTGCCATTTAGGAACGCAGCACTTATGGGTAATGGGCAGCCCTGACGGGTGTTAGAATATCTTTGCATGTTAAATAGATTACAAAAGTTTGGAAAAAAAGGAGAGTCTATTGCAATCAAGTATCTTAAAAAAAACGGATATACGATAG
>CAZRLQ010000157.1:0-5641 GCA_964600725.1 uncultured Desulfobacterales bacterium | reverse complement strand
CCTGCCTGCCGCAGGCAGGTCTTAGGCAAAAGCAGCGCTTGCAGAATTTAGGTGATATAAAATTATGTAATTGGAAATTGCTATCATGGGTTAATCATAATGCAGCGATTGATTTAGCTTTGGAATGCGGGGCAGGAAAAGGTTTTGCCTGTTACGAAAAATCCTGCGTTTAGCACAGGGAACATTCACTGCAAGGCCTTTGGTTAAAATAGAGCAGAAGACTGCTTAATTCGGGTTTAACTACTAAAATTCAAAGAAAGGAGTAAAAGGTAAAATGATTGGCAGAATTTTAAAATCAGTAACGTTGTTTATCGGTATTTTGGGGTTATGCTTTTTTACTTCAACGGCTTACGCTTCTGATGATTTAAAAGATCAATTGCAGGAGCTTCAGCGAAAACTGGATCAGTTGGAACGTAAAGTAAAGCAGCAGGATCAAAAACTTCAGGATCAACAGCTAAAAGTGGAAGAACAGCAGAAAGTCAGTGAACAGATGAAAGAGATCAAGGATGCTTTAACCGGCATAAGTATCAATGCCGGTATTACGATGGTTGGTCAGGGAACATTTGGTGATGATAATGGTCCTGATTATTCCGCCTTTGGCGGTCCCAATTTTGATTATGAGAACGGCACTGATGCAAGTTTCTCCATTGATCTCGAGATTTCCAAAGAGTTTGATCATAATGGAATGGCATATATTCTGCTTGAAGGCGGAAATGGTGACGGGATTGACGACCGCTTGAATACATGGAGCGGTTTTAATGATGATGCCGACGATGATGATAATGTTCATGTCACCGAGGCCTGGTATGAACAAAGCCTGCTTGACAGCTTTCTGGTATTTACCTTTGGAAAGCTGGATCTGACCAATTATTTTGATACAAATGAAGTGGCTAATGATGAAACCACTCAGTTTTTATCTACCGGTTTTGTAAACAACCTCGCAATTGAATTTCCTGAGAACGGTTTCGCCGCGAGAGCCACGGTTTCTCCTACCGATTTGGTTGATATCAGTGTGGGCTGGGCCAATGTTGACAAGGATTCAGGGGATGAGTCATGGGATGATGTCGGAAGGGGAAGTTTTGTAATCGGTGAAATTGGCTTAAAGCCTGAAATCGGCGGTTTGCAGGGAAACTACCGCTTTTTTGGCTGGTATAGTGACTATGACCATATTGAATGGCACAAAAATCCTTTTTTAGATGACAGCAGTACCGATGAAGGTTACGGCTACGGAATAAGTTTTGACCAGCAGGTTGTTAAAGATATTATTACACTTTTTGTCCGCGCAGGTTGGCAGAACGATGATGTTTATGAATTCGATGCCCATTATTCAGGAGGCCTGCAGGTTGCCGGTTCGTTATGGAATCGTGAAGATGATGCTTTTGGACTTGCCTATGGATTAGCAACTATAAGTGATGACTATAAGCACTGGCATAAAAAATATGGTGACAAAAGATTTGATGATGATGAGAATCACATAGAACTTTACTACAGTCTTGCCTTCAACGAACATGTTGCAGTTACGGCTGACTACCAGTGGGTTAATAATCCCATGGGCTACAGTGATGCCGATGATATGTCCGTATTTGGTTTAAGAACTCAGATCTGCTTCTAAACGCCGGAAAGCAGGGAATATTAGCAGTCATGACCGCCGGCTATGCCTGCGGTCATGACTTTTAATATCTTGCCTACCGCTCCTTTGTTCTGATTGAACAGATTAAATGCTTTTTCTCCCATAATCCTTGATTTTTCATCATCTGAAAGAAGCATTGATGCTGTTTCGTAAAGACTCTTTACATTTTCAACCTGAACAGCTCCTCCTGATTTAAGAAATAATTCCGATATCTGTACAAAATTGTTCATGTAGGGTCCAAAGATTATTGGTTTGGAAAAAGCCGCGGGTTCAAGTGGATTGTGTCCCCCCATATCAACAAGACTTCCTCCTATGAAAGCCAGATCTGAAACAGCATAAAGTTTTCTCAAAATTCCTATGGTATCAATTATAATAACATCAAATCTCCTGTTTGCCGATGGACAAGATAAATCTTTAAACAAGCAAGCTGAAAATCCAGAGGATTTGAAAAGTCTGCAAACGGCTTCTGATCGCTTGGGATCTCTGGGCGCAACAATCATAAAAAGATCCGAAAAATCTTTTTTAAGTTTTGAAAAAGCGGCAAGAAGTATTGACTCTTCCCCTTTATGCGTACTTCCTGCCAATAAAACTTTCTGTTTTGGCTTTATGCTCATAAGCTCTTCTGTTTTTTTTATTCCATCTTCAAAAATAAAAGGAGATTCTTGATCAAATTTAAGATTTCCCACAACCTTTATCTTGCCGGAAGGAATTTCAAGAAGCTCAAAGCGCCGTGCATCTTCACCAGTCTGAGTACAAATACTTGAAAACATAGAAAATAATGGTCTGGAAAAAAATAAAAACCGTCTGTATCCTTTGAATGATCTGTCTGATAGCCTTGCATTTACAAGGAATAGAGGTACTTTTCGTCTTTTCATCTCAAACAGATAGTTTGGCCATATATCCGATTCCACGATAATTACTGCGGCAGGATCTATTTTTTTTGCAATATATTTTACGGAAAATAACAGATCGTATGGAAAGAAAAAAAGTGCTGTGATCTCTTTTTTTAAAAGCTTGTCCGCTGTCTCAAAGCCGGTTTTTGTGGATACTGAAAAAACAATATTTCTGTTTTTGAATCGATTCCTTATGCCTTTAACAAGTGGCAATGCTGAAATAACTTCGCCTACTGAAAGGGCATGAATCCATATGGGCTTTTGATCCGGTCCGTTGAAACGGTTTTGCTTTATATTTTCCGGAAGCTGTGCAAGCCCCATCCTTTGCAAAAGAGTTTCCCGCCTTTTTCTTGATGCAAGTACAATAAAAAATAACAGAGGAAAAGCTGATATCATTCCTGAAATAATCAAAATATTGTATAAGATTAACATCTTGCAAACCATTTCAGTAACATCTCAATAAGTTCGGGTACCTTATGTGCTTCACCCTTTGAAAAAGGGGGATTTTTCCATCGTTGCCCTAACTTTTTGAGAAGTTACCTGTTTTATTCTGCATTTATCAGGGTAATTACACCAAAACATAAAAAAACCAGGTTTGCTGTCCAGGCGGCAATTACAGGTGGAAGCACTTCCCCATATCCAATCGACAGGCAAAAACTGTAAAAAACCCAGTAAAGAAAAGCAATACCAATTCCGTATCCGATTCCGACAGAGAGACCATCTTTTTTTTTCCTTTTAACAGCGATACCCGTCCCGACTATACACATGATAATACAGGAAAAGGGAAAGGCCATTTTTGCGTAAAGATCGATTTTATATCCGGTGGCATCATATCCCTCTGCTTCAACCTTGTTTATATATTCCAGAAGCTCATTGAAACTCATCTCTTCGGGTTTTTTTGCCACCAATTTTAAATCATCCGGCATGAAATCAAGTTTTTCAGCCAGCTCCTCATGAAATGTCACCTGATTATCTTTTTTATCTTTATTCTGTTCTATAACTTCATATAAAAACCATTTTCCATCTCTGAAAAAACCCTTTTTTGCATCCAGTCTTTTAATCAACCTGAAATCTTTATCAAAATAATTAATAGAAATTCGAATAATAGATTTATCTGTTGGATTATAGTATCTTACATAAGTTATTGAACGGTTCCCCTTGATCCATATATTTCTTTCTTTTGAAGCCACAGCGGATTTCTTTTTTACATCTCTTATCCATATCCTGTTGGATTTTGTCATGGTAACCGGAACGGCAATTTCTGAAAAAAGAAAAAGAAGTACGCTAAGTAAAAGGCCGATTGAAAAAACAGGTCTGAAAAGATAATACACACTTATACCATTGCTTTTTAAGGCAATAATCTCATTGTTTTTGTTCATCATACCAAAAGTAACAAGAACGGCCAGCAATATACAAACAGGGATGATTTGGGCAATTATAAAGGGAAGTTTTAACAGAAGAAATATAAATGAACTTGAAACAGGGAGGCCGGCTTCAATAAAATCATCTGCTTTGCCAAAAAAATCGACAATAACATATATACCGATAACCACTAACAATACAAAAACAAAATGTTTGAAGATTTCTTTGGTTAAATACTTATGAATTATTTGCATGATATGTATGTTTCGAGCGGCTGGATTCTCCCTTCAACCCCTTTTCCAAAGATAAGATACTTTGACTTATTGAAAAGTCACATCTCCTTTTTGATCGTCTTAGATAAAATATTGGCCAATTTACTGAAAAAATCGATTGATACAGGCCGTTCATTTAATGTTATCTTAAATAGATACAAACCTATAACGCCTATGACAATATTTGGAACCCACATTCCAATTGCCGGCGGATAAGCGCCTGATTCCCCAAAAACCTTTCCGGCTGAAAGGAGCAGATAATAAAGCAAAAAGAAAACAAGACCCAGCCCTAGACCAAAAGACCGTTTTGATGATTTCGATTGAATACCCAAGGGGACCGCAAGAAATCCAAGAACAAAGCAGGCAAAAGGAATTGAAAACTTCTTGTGAAGTTCTATTTGGGCATTATAATATTTGCTGTTTTTAATTTTAGAATTTTTTATGTATTTACTCAACTCGGCAAGACTCATTTCTTTTGTTCTTTTTTGTCTATCCGCTGGTTCTGAAAAAAATCTTTTTAAATCAAGGCGTATGTTATAAGTGTCAAATTTCATTGAATGCACGGATCTATCTTTAAGACTTACCTGGTCTATGGTGCCGTTATACAACCGCAGATGATACACCTGGCCGTTCTTTTCTTTAAACAATCTCCCACTTGGCGCCACTATTGTGATTTCAGCATCTTTTGCTCTCTGATCCTCAATAAAAATATCTTTGAGTTTTTTATTTTTCAAATCTATCTTATTTACGTAAAGCATCATTTGAGGAAAATTATCAATAAAAGTTCTTTCCTTGAGTCCGGCATCAATGTTGGATGAAGCTATTTTCAATGTCAGCCTTTTAATAGAGCAGCTGCTCCAGGGCAATCCATAAACAGCCATAAGAACAGTCGCCAAGAATCCAATAAGACAGATTAAAAAGACAGGGGGAAGTAATCTGGAGATACTCATACCTCCGGCTTTCAAGACAACTATTTCGTTATCGCCGGACATTCTAAGAAAAGTAAAAAGGACCGTCATCATAACCGACATGGGAATCACAAAAACAAGGAAATAAGGGATGGAATATATAAGCATCATGATCACCGCATTCAAACTTACATTGTAATTTACAATCATTTTTGTGATATCAATAATCTTTGATACTAAAAAAACAAAGGTAAAAAACACCAAACAGATTACAAATGGCGGAATCATCTCATTAAATATATATCTATTTATAATAGAATTGATTTTCATCGCGGTGCGGCAAGAGACCCTTTTTGAATCTTTGGCTCAGGCTTTGAGTCATAGACTTTGAGTCAAGCGGAGGCTAAAGATGTTTGCTGTCTAATGGCAAGGAACGGGGACGAAATAACTTCCTTAATCAGGCATCACAGCTTCAAGCCATCTTTGCCCGATCTAAAACCACAAAGATATTGAAATAGTTTACTATTCCTTCAACTTTTGTGATCTTAAACCGAACAAACCTGACCTAAATCTGCG
>CAZRLQ010000156.1:0-5648 GCA_964600725.1 uncultured Desulfobacterales bacterium | reverse complement strand
TTAATCCGCGAAGAACCGGAAATCTGAAGCAGATTCCATCTATTTGTTTTGTCTGCTTATAGATGTGTATGCATTGACGTTTCGATCCTAAATCGAAAAGCAGCCTGCTTGCAATAAAACGTACAGACGGGGCAAAAGTTCATGCGGAAATCAGGTGAGAAATGATAAAAAAACTTTATCTTGTGTTATTAATAACGAAACTATCCACCTATTGAACACATTTCGCTTGTGACTCTGCCGTAATGATTTATCGCAAGGTTGTGACCATGTGGTTTGTGGTAAGCAGCTTCAAGAAAAAGATCAGCCAGTTCCATGTCAGAACAGCCGCATCTAAGTGGAATTTTAATATCTTTCTGATAATTTGACAATAGACAGGGTCTTAGTTGACCGCTGGCCGTTAATCTCAGTCTGTTGCATGTATGGCAGAAATGATTACTTAAGGGGTGGATAAATCCTATTTCTCCCTTAGCGTTTTTGAACTTGAAACGTTCAGCCGGTCCGTCATCGGCTTTGGTTTTAATTGGAATCAAATCTCCTAATATGCTGATGCGTTCTTTTATCTCAGGAGCAAAAATATGCTGTTTAATTTTTAGCACGGTTTTTCCGACAGGCATATATTCAATAAATCTAATATGAAAAGGATATGAAAAAGATAGGCCGGCTAATTGTATAAGCTCATCATCGTTGATTCCACGCAGGACTACGACGTTGATTTTAACTGGATTAAGTCCTTGTTTTTGGGCTGCTTTAATTCCTTCCCAGACCTGAGAAAACAGATCCAGGCCGGTTATTTTTTTAAATTTTTCTTTATTTAAAGTATCCAGGCTGACATTAATTCTTTTTATTCCTGCGGATTTGATTTTCTGAATATTCTCCTTAAGAAAAACGCCATTAGTCGTAATAGCGATATCTTTAAGTCCGGATATTTTGGTGATTTTACCTAAGAAATCGTAAACACCCCTCCGAACGAGGGGTTCCCCACCGGTTATTCGAATCTTGGATATCCCAAGATCTGCGCCTATCTTAGCTATATGAAGAATTTCTTCATATTTTAAAATATCATCGTGTGAAAGTTTTGGAATAAGTTTACGGGGCGTACAGTATATGCAGCGCAGGTTGCAACGGTCTGTAATGGATATGCGCAGATAATTAAGGCGCCGGTTGAATCTGTCAATTAATTTTGTATTCGGCAAGTTTTGCTGTGTCATAATAAGTTAAGGAACGGGAACGAAATAACTTCCCCAATAAGGCATCACCTGAAGCCGTGATCCATATTAGCGCAAAACAGTAGGGGCAGGTCTCTGTGCCTGTCCAAAATAGCGGGCACCTGTGCCTGCCCGATTGATTACACAATGCTGGGCAACCACAGGGGGTTGCCCCTGCGAGCATCAAAAATTTTTGTATTTTTGGGGCATCTTATGGTTGGGGAAGTTATGAGTCTGTTGATTTATGGTCTTTTCGCCCGATCTCTGCGTTATGCAAAAAAAATAATCCTTACGAACCCCCATGCCCTGGCGGGTACAACAAAAAATGAAAGATAGTTTTACTTTTTTGAACCGGATTAGTTGTGTATTGGATTCAATCCAACTACAATATATTGTCTCCAAAGCAGTTCTTTTATATAAAAAATCCTCATAAATCAACTGACTCAGTTATTTCGTTTCCGTTCCTTAATGGATGAAATTTTTTTCGGTATTCCGGAATTTCAATAATCGGCGGTCTTTCGAAGCCTTCAACTTTATAAATATCCGGCTGGTATCTATTTTTTACAAGATTATACTGTATCATATAATCACCAGGTTTTTCCCTGGAATCTATTATTCCAAGCTTTTCAATCCTGTTGCAGAAAGTCTTAAGAATAGTAAAGGACATTTTGCCTAATGCCTTTGTATCCTGGTTTCTGTGAACACGTTTTTCAAGATCCACCTGGGCGATTGCATCAATCCCCCATTTTTCATAAATATCGAGAATCATACTTGTTTCAACTCCGTACCCGATTGGAAAAGAAATTTTTTCAAATATTTCCCTAAAGCCTGCATATTCCCCGGAAAGCGGCTGGATAATTTGTGTAAGTTCAGGGAAATAAAGCGAAAATAATGGCCTGATCATAAGTTCGGTGACTCTGCCGCCACCGGTAGGTCTGATTTTATTTTTACTGATTGCTATGGGTCTGTCATAAAAAGCTTTGCAGTATTTAATGTTATCATGAATAATAAGCGGACCGATGAGCGCATAAGCAAACCTGTGGTGGATATTTTTGATATCCGCATCAAGGTAGACGATTATATCGCCTTTTGTAATATATAGCGCCTTCCATAAATTTTCACCCTTGCCTTTGAATTTTTCAAGATCAGGTAGAATATCTGATGCTTTATAAACATCCGCGCCGTATTCTCTGGCTATTTCCCTTGTTTTATCAGTTGAATCTGAATCTACAACAATTATTTCATCCAGAAGAGGATATCGTGTCATCAATTCCGACTTCATGATAATAATTTCTTTTGCAATTGTCTTTTCTTCATTCAAAGTCGGCAGACATAACGATATGGTTAATCTTTTTTCCTCCTTGACATCAACAAGCTCCTTGATATTTTTAAATTTAGAATAATGAAAGGTATTTTTTTCGAGCCAGTTAATCTTCATCACAGACTCCGTTATCTATCGCCATCATTACTCCAATGACCTGGGCGATTCCTTTAAAGATAGGATCTATTTCCGCTTTCTCATTTTTCTGATTTAAATTTTCTCCACGAGTTATTCCAAGGGTAACGGCTGGTATCTTGTGGGAAAGAAAAATTGAAAGATCTGATTCACTTGTCTCACTCGGTTCACTTTCCGGTTTTAAATCCAGCTTTTTTATAATAGCGCTGGCGCTTTTAACTAAAGGATGATTAAAATTTAATCTGGATGCATTTACATTACTTATGGTTTTGAGTTTTAGTTCAACCCTGAATTCATGGCTGATTCCATCAACGATGTCCTTGATTTCGTTGAAAACCGATTTTACCATTTTATCGGAGTCGCTATGTATCTCAAAACCGAGTTTTGCATTATAAGCTGTTGTTCCATGTTTAAGACCACCTGATATTTTACCGATGGTTATTTTTGTACGCGGGCTTTGAGGCAGGCGAAGTTTCAGAATCTGGTTGATGACATCATTTATGATAAGGATTGCATTTGGCCTGAATTTATTGTCCCATATGTCTGTTGCCTTAATGAAACATTCTATTTCACATCTTGTCATTCCATCGGAATAATAATTGAGCTTTCCAAGTTTAGTTCCCTCTACGCAAATAGCACCTCTAATCTTTGTCGGCCACATTTTTAAAAGATGTCTTATACCGCGTAGATTGCCTCTGCCGATTGATTGTATCACTCCGGCTAAAACAATGTTGGATTGAAAACGGATATTTAATCTTCGGATTATTTCCGGTAAACTCAAAAGGACACCAACGCTGACTGAATTATCGGTAACTCCGGGTCCTATTATCAAGTTTTCTTTAATTGTAAAATTATGATCAATATCCTTTTCAAAGATGGTATCAAGGTGAGCAACAACGAAAATAGGCGGTTTGGTTTCCGAAGTTCCCCTTATAATTCCGATTGGATTCTGATAACCGTCGGTTGTGCATTCGTCAACCTGGAATTCCGCTAATCTTTCCATATAAAAATTTATACGTCTTTTCTCTTTAAAAGTAGGAGATGGAATCTGACCAATTAATACGATATTTGTTATAATTGTTTCCCGGATGGATCTGATTAAATCGACAAAGGATGGCAACTGATCGAGAATTTTACTCAAAATATTTTTTTTAAAATAATTTTCCGGTCTATTGTTTGGAATTATTTTTGTCATTTTTCCATGATTCCAGCGCTTCTTTAAGTTTTTGAGGAAAAATCGCTGCACGGCCGTTATTGTTTATACAAACCAGATAAATGGATAATACGGTCTTTAATTCATTATCTTCATTATCCCATATTTCCTGATCAAACACCAGGCTGCGGCTGGTAATCTTTTTGATTTTACTTCGAATTTCTATTTCGTCATTATACTGCAAAGGCTTTTTGTAGCGGCATTGCGCTTCAGCGACTGTAAGATGATTTCCCATCTCCATGATTTTTTTGTAAGGGAAGCCGATATCTGCAAGCAGTGACTCTCTGGCCAATTCAAAAAGGTGATAATAATTTCCATGATAAACGCCGCCGCCGACATCCACCTCATAAAGCGGTATTTTCATCCTGAAAAAGTGGGTTTTATCCATATTTTTTGCATCTCGTCAGCTTTTTAAGATCGTTATGTGAAAACGAACCATCATGCCTCAGTGGGCACAACAAAGTTCGCAGGGCAATCCCCTCTGGTTGCCCGGCATTGTGTAATCAAACAATTTTTTTTAGACATCCCATCATAGGGAATCATTCCAGGATTCAGATTTTATTAAGAAATTCCAGATCCTTTGTCTGTGTATTCTTGGTGCCGATGGCTAAAATTTCGGCCTTGTTGTCTTTGGTTTTACGGTAGTAAAGACGTCCGTTGTATGCAAAGACGGATTCAAAAGTAGTTGTTCTTTTTTTCTTTCCAAATACTTTTCTTTTAACCGGCACCTGATTTGGATCTTTATTAAGCAGTTGTATAATTTCTTCTCCTTTAATTTTCATCTCATCGGTAAGTTCAACAAACCCTCTTATGGCCCTTTCGCTTATGTAAATATTTTTATACAAAGCTTTGAAACGTTTTCGTACAATATTTGAAGACTTTTTTTGCTGTTTGGTTTCTTTTTTTCTTTCTTTTTCGTATTGCCTGATCTCATCTTTTAATAAGTCGATCTCTTTTTGCTGCTTGTTCTGAAAAGCTATATTTTTCTCAATTTTATTCTCAAGTAAAAGGATTTCCTTTATCATTTCTTCTTCGTTCTTGTCGGCCGCAGACTTTTCATCCGCAAAAATCTTTTTAAATCGTTTAAGTTCAGATAAGTAATTTTCCCGCTCCTTTGCGAGGGACTTTAATCTTTTCGAAAAATTTTTTTCACTCTTCCGGAGAAGGGAAATTTCCATTGTCTTTTCCTCATCTTCCATTTTAGCCTTTTTTACACTCGATTTATAATAAAAATAAAGCACAAATGCAAAACAGATAGTGTAGAAAGAGAGTATGCAGTTTGAAATTAACGTATTATGGTTGATTTTTACATCAACGCTTATGACAAGTCCGTCTTTCATTAGATTATAATTTTCACTGGCTATTTGCATGGGATCGGATGATGCAAGAGGATCTTCTTCATTAAAAGAAGAAGGATATAAAATAATCCCTTCTTTTGTCTTGACCGACACATTCAGTGTTAAGCCATATGAGATTAAAGACCTGTTGCTTAGATAGCGGGTAATGTTTCGATTTAGAGCATCTTTTAAACGGACGTTTCCATCAAACAAAAGATGTGTATCGCCTGTATAAATTTCTTCTATTTTTTCTTTATACATGTTTTTCAGATAGACTTCAATGGATTGTATGGAAGCGATATACAAAACAGGCGGCAGGAGTATACATAAAATAAGTATTTTAAATGAAAAATATTTCATAAATTCTAATGCATATTAGCGTTATCCGTGGAAAATATTGTTTTCGGGTTCTTTAAGCTATTTTTCAAATAGGGGAG
>CAZRLQ010000155.1:0-5653 GCA_964600725.1 uncultured Desulfobacterales bacterium | reverse complement strand
GCTTTTACCTGATCTGCTGCGTTATCAAACGCCTGCAGTATTACATATACGGCTGAGCGTTTGATGCCCTGCATCTCAGGCAAAAGCAGCGCTTGCAGAATTTAGGTGATAACAAAAGGAGATAAAAATATGGAAAATAAGACAGCTCGAGCGAAAACAGGTGATAAAGTAATGGTTAACTATCTGGGAACCTTGGATGATGGAACTATTTTTGACTCTTCTCTGGAACCGCTGGAATTTGAAATCGGCCAGCAGACGCTTCTTCCCCTGTTTGAACATGCTGTGATTGGAATGAAGCAGGGTGAAACAAAGACGATAAGAATAGCTCCCCAATATGCCTATGGAGAATATAAAGATGGCTGTAAATTCTCAGTTGACAGGTCTGAATTTCCGCCGGATTTCAACCCACAAGTTGGAATGACGATGCAAGGCAGATCTGATCAGGGCAATACGATTGAAGCTGTAATAAAGGAGGTTGGAGATGAAAAGGTAATTATGGATTCCAATCATCCGCTTGCCGGCAAACATCTTACCTTTGAAATTACACTTATAGAAATCCTTAACACCGTGTAATTCCAATAAAAGACTATTTATTACGCTATGCGCTAATGTCCCGTCATCATTGAAAGGTGATTATCGCTACTTCAACAATCTGTTTTTCATTCTGATAAAACTCTTCATCACCGATTTCACCTCTGGCATAACGAGTCTTAAGAATCGCAAGGGAATCATATTGATCTCTGTTTTGTCCGGTTTTATCTGATCTAAGCGTTCTAAAAAGTTTTATTGCCAACGCCACAAGGAGCAAGATAATCAAACCACCCTAAGAGCAGGGAAAGACTCCATCCGTCCACGAAAAGTATGGAAAATAATTGCATCCCCACATAGTCCCGCTCCTTTTCCGGGTTTGATCAAAGGGAGGAATGCTTAAACTTTTCCTCCCCTGCTGTATTTTACCGGCGGCCCCACCTTCTGTGTTCTGGATGCCGGATTAAGTCCGGCATGACGGCCTTAGGCCCGGGCCTCTCTAATGGCAAAACACGATATAGAAACCTCAGGTCATAGACTACCGGCAGAGCCAGCAGTCTATGACTCGCACTAGAGATTTACAATGAGAGGTGGAATGGTTATCGGTACACAATTAAAAAAAATTATCCTCGTGGCAATATTGGTATTAAGTATTAGCTTCCTTCATTACTTTACCCGGCCAGCCCTACATCATTACCATATTTTTTACCGCGAACTCTATTTTCTGCCATTGATTCTTGGCGCATTCTGGTTCGGCCTGCGGGGTGGATTGATCACATCTTTTGGCGTCACTGGTTTGTACCTTCCTTTCACGTTAATACGATGGAATAGATTTGCGCCGGATGATTTTGATAAAATCATGGAGATAATATTATTTAACGTCGTAGCTGTAATTCTCGGAGTCTTGAGAGACCATAATAAAATGCATGAAAAATGTTTGAAAATCAGGAATGTTGAGCTTCGAACGACAAACGAGGAACTGCGGAAGGCCAAAGAGGCTGCTGATGGCGCCAACAAAGCAAAAAGCGAGTTTTTGGCTAATATGAGTCATGAAATCCGAACTCCAATGAATGGTATTATTGCTGCTGCAGATCTGGCATTAAGTAATGAACTGACTTCCAGGACTGAACATTATCTCAAGACAATACACTCCTCTGCTTACTCTCTGCTTGGAATCATCACTGCCATCCTGGACTTCTCAAAGCTTGAATCCAACAAAATCGATTTAGAAAAACTCCCCTTCAGATTAGATGAGATTCTGGATAAAGCCTTTGAAACCTTCATCAATAAAGCTATTGAGAAACGGATCGAACTACTTGTCGATATTGACCTCGAAACGCCAAAGGTTTTGATAGGCGATCCTCTGCGCCTTCAACAAATTATCAAAAACTTGATAGACAACGCGGTCAAATTTATAGAAAAAGATGGTGTCATTCTTGTAGGAGTAAAAGTTTTGGAAAAATCGTCAGACGAAGCAATCTTAACATTCTCAGTAAAAGACACCGGAGTAGGAATACCACCAGAATATCTTCCTATAATATTTGAACCTTTCAGTCAAGTCGATGCATCTATTACTCGAAAATTCGAAGGCATTGGATTGGGATTAAGCATTTGCAAAAAACTGGTAGAAATGATGGATGGTAATATCCTGGCTGAAAGTGAATTGGGAAAAGGCAGCATATTCAGCTTTACTGCCCGTTTCGGCATAAAATATTCGAAACAAGAACAAAATGTTGTACTTCCTCCGAATATCCAAAAGTTATATGCACTGATAGTTGACAATTGTTCCGACAGTAGGCGTATCATTAGCAAGTATCTGGAGTCTTTTGGGGTTAGGGTAGAATCTGTCTCTTCCGGTCAAGATGCAATCAACAGACTGAAAGAAAATGAGAGCCGCCCGGAACCATTTGGACTGATTATAATGGACTGGATGATGCCGGAATTAGACGGCATTGAGGTATCAAGAAGAATCCGTCAGGATCTGAAACTAAGCACCCCCATAATTATAATGACCGCTTTTATAATAAAAGAAACTGATAAGATAGCTGCCGAAAAAGCGGGTATCAATACTTTCCTTACCAAGCCTGTGTACCGATCAACACTTTTTGTAACTATTATGGATGTTTTTGGGAAGAAAGGATTTGAAATCACAGAAGAAAAAAATCATATAATGGAAAAAGTCTTTATCCCCAAAAAACGGCCCAGAAAGACAGAAGCCAAAAGAGTAGAGAAAGAGGTTATAGAATCGACACAACTTTTACCCATACTGATACAACTTTACGAGGCTCTAAATCTTGCCAATCCTGAACAAATTAAAAAACACTTAGAAATTCTCAAGGAAAATATCGACACCTCAATCCTAAAAAATCTTGAATTGCAGATAAATGACTATGACTACGACAAGGCTCTGGAAACTCTTAAAGAAATTGCCGAGAGCATAGGCAGCAAGCTGAGCTGAAAAAACGACTTTATTGGAAAAATTCGGTTGCAACGACTGGAGGCTATAGATTGCCAGACAATTAATTCCACAAGGCCAGAGGGAGGAAGGCGTATTATAAACTCCGACGACCGATACGCAGTGAAATTATTTATGTGGAAATCTATAATAGCTGTTCACCACAGATTACCACACCAATCCGTGATATAATCCATATTTTCAAACAGCCTCTTGATAATGTTAAACAATATTATGGTTGATATTTTGAATGATCAGCTTCATGCAGCCTCTAATTTGAGATCTGTGGTGCTGCTTAAGCAGATTTAGTTTTCGTTCCTCGATATCTTGCTGCCTTTTTTGAATATACTTATCATCTTGAGAATCATCATTTAACAGTATATCCGTCTTATGCTCATTGGTAGTTTTCTGAAGTCTTTGAATATGCTTGGCATCCTGGGAACAATCGTTGATCAGTATATCTATTTTGTTATCTAAAACATATTCCATTATATCATAAGTATTCTCCCTCGATATTGTCGGGGACAGGTAAATCTGCGACAGATTCATACCGGTAACTGAAGAACCGATCACAGATTCATAAACGTATAGTTGATATTTTTGAAAATATTTCAGCATCCTTTGGTTCCCGGGCTTGTTCATCCTTTCATGAAAAAGAGATAATGTACTGAGCTCACCGAAATTCATCTGATAAACGCCGATATCCTCCAGCCGGTGTACCCCCTTTTTATCAATCAGAAATTTTTTTAATTCAGGAGTTGATGGGGTTTCTACATTCACATAATCAATAATTCCCTTTGCAATCTCAATATTTTTCAAAACCTTTTCGCTGAAATTGGTAGCTCCGATGTGAAATCTGATTTCTTTTATCCCCTTGTCACGCAGGGCTTTAAGCTTATCTTCGGTGACAAGCAATCCGTTTGTATATATCCACTGGTATATATGCCCATGAAATCTGGAGACGAATTCCGCTAAATTAAAGACCTTGTCCAGATATATAAATGGCTCACCACCGGAATAGCCTATTCCCTGGACTCTTTGACCCGACCATATCGAACCTGGATCATTCAATACATTCTTAATATCTTCGATATGATACATGTCATTTATAAGATCAGGACGTTCCGGTTCTACCATCTTTTCCTTCAGTGTCCCCTGAGTACAATATATACAATCCACATTGCATTTTTTACCAACAAAAAAACATTGCCATTTCCCTGCCTTACATGTTTGGCATCCCCTTGAAAGTTTCTTGCCGCTGGGGGTTTTCGTCCATACAGATAATCCGTCATGATGAATTTCAAGTGAGTCTTTTAATTCTTCCTGCCTATTGTGTATTCTCTTCATAAACTCTACTCTACTCAATATCGGATAAGGCGTATCTATATCAATATATTTATCAGATGAACTCATTTTCAGCTCCCATGCTAATTTGTTTTGTACATTTTATGCTTAAGTAAACGATTTGAAATTATTTTATAACATCAAGAAAGCAATAAATCAACTTCGTGCTTTAAAACTTGCGTTTTTTAGTAGAGTTAATTAGAGTAAAAAATTCAGGTGAAATAAGTTCAATATAACCTGCCATTCGGGACTACCGTGTTTACCGGATCTGATGAGTTAACAAGCACTTGAGACGGACTTATTGCAACTGCAACGATGTGTTTTTGGCTGCTTTGCACCTGCCTGCCGCAGGCAGATCTTCGTCAGATGCGGCAATTGCAGGATTTAGCTGATAAGGCACTCTATTTTTCATCATAGTTCCTAAGAGAATAATCTCGGTATGCTTGAAATACACAGCGCTGTATTCTTGTTTGGCCTTTCCGGTCTGTTCGGAAAGTTTCTTTCTCTGCCTCCATTGGTAATTGTTTTCGGCCGCACAATTTTTGCGTCTATATCGCTGATTTTGATCATAATCTGTCTTAAAAAACCCCTGACGATTAAATCCGGTAAAGAATTTAAAATCCTAGCGCCGCTCGGAATCATTTTGGCAGTTCATTGGGTTACTTTTTTCCATTCCATCCAGATATCAACGGTTGCAGTAGGGTTGCTGACCTTTTCATCCTATCCTCTCTTTGTTACAGTGATGGAGCCTTATCTTTTCAAAGAAAAATTAACCCTTTTTGACGTCCTTACCGCAATACTTATTCTTGGAGGGATAGCGCTGATTATTCCTTCTTTTAACCTTAGTAACAATATTACACGAGGAGTGTTTTGGGGCATTCTTTCCGGATTTACATTTGCTGTCTTATCGCTGTTAAACAGAAAATGCGTTGAAACCTATTCTCCCTTGATAATTACCTTTTTTCAAAACTCATTTGCAGCGCTCGTTCTGTCACCATTTCTGTTTCTTGAAAGATGGGAAATACAGGTCAAAGATATTTTTCTTCTTATGGCCTTAGGTGTTTTTTGCACAGCTATAGCACATGCATTATTTATTAAAGGCCTGATTCATGTCAAAACGCAATTGGCAAGTATTATCTCCGGACTTGAACCGGTATATGGAATCGTATTTGCGTTGATCTTATTAGGTGAACACCCCTCGTTTAGAACCTTGATGGGAGGCATCCTGATCATCGGTACGACCTTGCTGGCAACGCTGAGACAAATAATTACTTGAGTTTTCGAAAAAACTATGATGCTTATCAATAGATAATGGCATAAATTTTG
>CAZRLQ010000154.1:0-5664 GCA_964600725.1 uncultured Desulfobacterales bacterium | reverse complement strand
TCGGGTTTTGAGTGATGAGTTTTGAGATCAGGAATGGGGACGAAATAACTTCTCTGACTATAAAATGTCCAAAAAATACAAAAAATTTCTGATGCTTGCGGGAGCAGCCACAGAGGGCAGCCACGGGGGCTGACCTGCTATTTTGCGCCAATATGCATCACGGCTCCGGGTAATGCCTGTTTATGGAAGTTATTTCCTCCTCCTCAGGCATTTTTCTCAATACTCACCACTCACCTCTCATTACCCTTATGCACACAGCAAAATTTATACCATTATCTATTGATAGAGCATCATAGTTTTTTCGAAAACTCAAGAAATTATGCATCTAAAAATTAGCGAAAGGTGGGATTCTGTGTGGCAGGCTCACTTATCTCCCTTGTCTCCAATTCTTTAAATTTATCGATTTGCAGAATATCTTTGATCTTTATTCTTTTTGCATCTGTCCAGAGTCCTTCCAGGTCATAGAACTTTCGAACCGGTTCATAAAAGACATGAATAACCACATGGCCGTAGTCGAGTAAGATCCAATGCCCCTCCTTTTTACCATCTATGCTAAGCGGTTTTATACCATGTTTTTTCAGATCCGTTAGAATAAACTCTGCAATAGCTGTTACCTGCCGGTTTGAACGTCCGCTGCAAATAATAAAAACATCTGCAACCGAGGTAAGCCCCCTGACATCAAGTACAACGACTTCTATCGCTTTTCTTTCCAGGGCTGTTTCAACATAAATATCCAGAAGAAAGTCAAAATCAGAACTCATATATAAAGTCCTTTGTATTTAATAAACTCATTAACTTTATCGGGCAGTAAAAAATTTATGGATTTTCCTTCTTTTAGTATTTTGCGTATTTTGGTTGATGAAATATCAAGGGTGGTTACCTTAAAAAGAAAAACGTCCTTTTTTTCATCATGCATATAATAAAATAATTTTGAATCGGCAAATCTATAGCCGGCAGATATTCTCGATTTAAGAAAATTTTCAAAAACTTTCCGGTTCGAATCATCGTCTTTATCTCTTAAACCTGGTCGCATCATTACAATGAGAGGGGTATTAAGAAAAATATCCTCATATGATTTCCAGGTATCGATTTCAAGAAATGCATCGATGCCTAAAATCAGAAAAATTTTTGTGTCGTCAGACATGATTGATTTAAAATAACGTATTGTATCAATTGTATAAGAAGGCCCCTGGCGTTTCAATTCAACATCGGAAACAGTAAAATCCAAAGAATTTGAAACAGCCAGCTTGATCATTTCATAGCGGTCTTTTGCATCGGCCAGAAAGGCGGGTTGCTTGTGGGGAGGAATTGAGGATGGAATAAGATAGATACTTTTCAGGTCAAACTCTTCTTTTATTTCCAGTGCAGAACGCAGGTGTCCGAAGTGAATCGGATTAAAAGTGCCTCCAAATAGACCTATACGCATCATAAAAGTTTTTCCCCACTGGGCCTGTTTTTCAAAAAGCCTCCTTTTGACCAATTTTTAAGTTGAACTCAGTAATTTATCAATATATCCGGACACTTATCTGCTTCTCCCTTTGAAGAAGGGGGATTGAGGGGGATTTTCCCATTGTTGCTCTGACTTTTTGAGAAGTTAGTGAGTTTAGACTTAACTTACCTGAGTGACTGCTCCCCTGCCTCAAGGCAGGGGTTTCCGGGTGCTAATTTGCAAGCGCTAAGTTCTTCAGGCCTGAAACCGCTATAATCAGCTATTTTCTCAACTGCCCATCACCAAATACTATAAACTTTGTAGTGGTAAGTTCCTCTACACCCATCGGACCAAATGCGTGCAGCTTGGAAGTGCTTATTCCAATTTCAGCTCCCAAACCCAATTGCCCTCCGTCGTTAAAGCGCGTTGACGCATTGACCAGGACAACGGATGAGTCAATCTCACGAACAAATCGTCTTGCCCTCTTGTAATCTGAAGTCACTATAGTTTCCGTGTGACTGGAACCAAATTCCGTTATGTGCATCATTGCCTGATCCATATCATTTACAATCTTTACCGAAACAATAAGATCTAAATATTCAGCAGACCAGTCATTTTTTTGCGCCTCTACTGCTTTAGGAAGAATTTTGCATGTTTCAGGGCACCCTCTGATTTCTACACCCTTATCGATAAAGCGTTTTGCCATTTTCGGCAAAAAAAGAGGCGCTACTGATTTGTGCACAAGCATTGTTTCCATGGCATTACAGACTCCGGGACGCTGAACTTTTGAATTAAAACAAATATTTTCAGCCATTGCCAAGTCGGCTCCTTCATCCACATACACATGGCAGACACCTTTGTAATGTTTTAAAACAGGTATTTTTGAATTTTCAACAACAAAGCGAATCAAACCTTCACCGCCACGTGGAATGATAAGATCAATATCTTCTTCCTGTTTCAAAAGCAGATTTACAGCGAGTCTGTCACTTACAGGTACCACCTGAACCGTCTCTTCCGGGAGGCCTGTTTCTCGAAGCGCTTTTCCAATAATACCGGCTAATGCCCTGTTCGTTGAAAGTGATTCCGATCCACCTCTGAGCAAAACAGCATTTCCGGCTTTAAGACACAGACCGGCGGCATCGATTGTAACATTCGGCCTTGATTCGTAAATAATACCGATAACGCCGAGAGGTATCCGCATTCGTGATACTTCAAGACCGTTTGGTCTTCGCCGCGTCTCGCTCAGGGAACCTACAGGATCATCTAACAGCGCCACTTCTCTTAAACCATCCGACATGGCTTTGATAGTTGAATCCGATGTTGTAAGCCGATCTATCATCGCATTTGAAAGTCTCTTCTCATTTGCAATATCAAGATCCTTTCTGTTTTCATTTTTTATAAATTCAGCATTTTTTTCTATTGTCTCCGCTATCTTCAGCAAGACAGCATTTTTTTTTACTGTAGGACACTTAGCTATCTCTGCTGATGCTGCCTTAGCCGCTTTAGTCATTTTCATAATAGTCGATTCAATTGACATTAACTTTTTCTCCGTAAGTGATGGTCAAAACAATAAATCAGCTCGAAGCTTCGCTGCAAGTTATCACCAGGTTATCTCTGTGAATCACTTCATCATAAGGTTTATATCCAAGCCGATTCTTAATCTGGCAGGATCTGAGCCCCATAATAAGGCGTATATCTGTCGAACTATAATTAACAAGCCCCGCTCCCAGTAAGGTATCGTTGTTTTTTTTGAATTGCACGGGCGCACCTGTTCCGAATTCTCCTACAACAGATACAATACCACTGGGAAGGAGACTTTTGCCTCTTTTCATAATCGCGGCTGCGGCCCCGGCATCTATTATTATAACGCCTTCAGGCTTTAAAGTAAATGCTATCCAGCACTTGCGGCTCGCGAGTTTTTTCTTTTTAGGGATAAAAAAAGTTCCATATTTTTGCGCTGAAAAAAGTTTTTTTAAAATATCGAGTGTATCGCCCTTGGCGATTACCATAGGGATACCGGCAGATGTAAGCTTTTTTGCTGCTTTTATCTTGCTGTGCATGCCCCCTGTGCCAAGTGCACCTGGAATTTTACCGGCAAGTTTTTCAATGCTTTGGTTTATGGAAGAAACAGAAGATATCAGTCTGGCATTTGGATCAATGCGGGGATCATTAGTATACAGACCGTCAATATCCGTAAGATTTATCATGATATCAGCATCCATAAGAAGAGTAATCATTGCGCCAAGGTTGTCATTGTCTCCAAATTTAATCTCTTCAACCATAACCGTATCATTTTCGTTTATAATGGGAACGACGCCCCATGACAAAAGAGTATTAATCGTATTTCGCGCATTTAAATATCTTTTACGATCTGTTAAGCCGTCACTTGTAAGAAGGATCTGCGCTACCTTTCTGCCATGACTCGTGAACGCTTTTTCATATTCCATAATTAATCCGGCCTGACCTACGGCTGCAATAGCCTGCCGTTTCGGGATTTCATCCGGTCTTTTGAAGAGCCCCATCTTTTTTATGCCAAGAGCCATCGCTCCAGAGGTAACAAGAATAACCTCGAGCCCCCCGTCAATCAGTGAGCAGATCTGCTCGCTGATAAGACTGACGGCTTTCAAATTTAGCCCACTATCTTTTGTCAGGATATTACTTCCTACTTTTACGACAATTCGTTTTGCATTCTGAAAAGAAATTTTTCTTGTTTCATTTGCGCTGTTGTTCATTTAATCTGTCCAGCAATTTAATTATTTCCGACTTGAGATTGTCTATTCCTTCCCCTGTAAGAGCGGAAATCAAAATAACTTTTTCTTTGAATGCGGACTGGAAAAGATCTCCGCCTTCTTTGGCATTTGGCATATCAAGCTTATTTAAAACAACAATCTGTTTTTTTTCTGAAAGCTGTTTTTTATACAAACCAAGCTCGTTATTTATCGTTTCATAATTTAAAAGGGGATTGTCGGAATCGATTGCTGTTGCATCAATCAAGTGAATAAGAATTCTGGTGCGTTCAATATGCCGCAAGAATCTAATGCCAAGTCCGGCGCCTTTGTGGGCTCCTTTAATCAATCCCGGCATGTCAGCTATAATAAAAGGTTCGGCAAATCCTGTTTGAACTACGCCTAAATTGGGTGATAGGGTTGTAAAAGGGTAGTAACCTGTCCTGGGATGGGCTGAAGAGATTGCAGTTATAAGAGTAGACTTACCTGCATTTGGAAGACCGATGACACCAACATCGGCAAGAAGTTTGAGTTCCAGCTTAAGCGTTAAGCTTTGACCCGGTTCACCGGGCTGGGCGAATCGGGGGGCACGGTTTGTTGAGGTTGCAAACCGTTTATTACCCTGACCGCCCCGACCACCCTTTGCAACTGTTAAGACTTCTGAGGGTTTGACAAAATCTTTTATAATTCTGCCTGTATTAAAATCACTGACTATCGTTCCTGCAGGAATATCTATAACAAGATTATCACCGCTTTTGCCGGTTTTTTGCTTGCCATGTCCGTTTTTTCCATTTTTAGCCTGGAAATATTTCTTCAAACGAATATCATAAAGCGTCCGTTTACGTAATGTCGATCTTAAAATAACATCGCCACCATCGCCACCATCACCGCCATCCGGCCCCCCTCTCGGTATAGACCTCTCTCGCCTGAAACTTACGCAGCCGCTTCCGCCGTCACCTGACTTTACGGTAATAGTCGTTTCATCAATGAAATTCAAACTGTATAAACGCTTACTTTTTTACGGGATCGCCCCTTTCGTTGATAAGCAACAATCCCGTCTATTTTTGCAAAAAGGGTATAGTCTTTACCCACTCCAACATTATCACCAGGATGTATTTTTGTTCCAACCTGGCGCACCAGTATATTTCCGGCTTTGACAAACTGTCCGCCAAACCGTTTTACACCACGCCTTTGGCTTTCGCTGTCACGTCCGTTTTTAGAACTGCCGCCTGCTTTCTTATGTGCCATTATTTAAACTCCTGTTGTCTATTTTTATGCCTAATTAATTACTTGAGTTTTCGAAAACCAGTTTTAGTGTTTGGCATTATAATTGCTTAATTCAATCTTCAGTATCGAGTTTTGAGTGATGAGTGACGAAATAATTTCTCTAACTATAAAATGCCCAAAAAACACAAAAAATTTCTGATGCCTGCGGGGGCAGCCACAGGCTGCCATGCTATTTTGCGCTAATATGCATCACGGCTCCAGGTGATGCCTGTTTATGGGAGT
>CAZRLQ010000153.1:0-5669 GCA_964600725.1 uncultured Desulfobacterales bacterium | reverse complement strand
GCCAAACGGAACAGTTCATTTTTTCCGATTCTTTATATTCATTTAGTTTATTTCTCAAAGTTCGAACATTTATCCCGAGAATTTTCGATGCAAGCGTTCTGTTGCCATTTGTCTTATCCAAAGTATGAAATATAATCTTTCTCTCTGCCTCTCTTAATGGACCGGCCATAAAATCCAAAGGCAAACCATCTTTTTCTTCACCGCAGCAAGCATCACAGCCGTCTTCACTAAAAGTTTCTTCAAGAAAAAGATCTTTTTCTTGAATCGATACTCCATTAGATAACAGAACCGCTCGCTCTATGATATTCTCCAACTCTCTGACATTACCCTTAAGTGGAAGTCTGAGAAGCCTGTTCATGGCTGAATCAGTCAAATTTTTGACTTTGCGTCCGTCGATAGTATTATATTTTTTTATAAAATGCTGAACCAGCAGAGGTATATCACCGCGCCTCTCTCTTAAAGACGGGATTTTTATTGGAATTACATTTAACCTGTAAAATAGATCTTCACGAAATTCTCCTTTTTTTATCGATTCCCTTATGCTTCTGTTTGTTGTAGCTATAACCCTTACATCAACATTAATTGAGCGGCGGCCTCCGACCATATCTATCTCTTTTTCCTGAAGCACCCTGAGAAGTTTTGCTTGCAAATGAACCTGCATTTCCGTTATCTCATCCAAAAGAATAGTTCCCCCGGCTGCGGACTCAAACTTCCCCGGCTTTCTTGAAACAGCGCCTGTAAAAGCTCCTTTTTCATATCCGAACAACTCGCTTTCAAGTAAAGATTCAGGCAATGCCCCGCAATTTACAGCGCTAAAGGGGCCATTTTGTCTATTGCTGTTTTTGTGAATGAATCTGGCAAAAAGCTCCTTGCCGGTTCCACTTTCACCTTGAATAAATACCGATGCCATGCTGTCGGAAACCTGTTTGGCCAAACCGAGCAGGCGGAGCATAGCCTTATCCTGGGTTATAATACGTTCAAATTGATTCTTTCTGCTTATGGAATAATTTTCATTTCTCCCGTCTTCATCTTCATCAAAAGCTCTTTTTAAGAAAGATTTCATCAAAAGAGGATCAACCGGCTTTATAATAAAATCAAGGGCCCCTGCCTTCATGATTTCGACTGCATTTTCTATTGTTGTATGATTTGCAAGAAAAAGAACTCCCAGATCTCTGTTTTCTCCTTTCACTTTTTCCAAAAATTTACTGCCATTGAATTCCAAAGATTCACAGGATACAATAACAAGATGAAAAATATCCGAATGAATCTTTTTAAATGCGTCATCGCCATTATGCGCGGTTGTTACACGATATCCCCACCTTTCAAAAGCTTCACAAAGCGCTGTTCTTTCTTTATGATCATTTTCTAATAGGAGTATGCTTTGGTTCTGATTCATTATTGTTTCAGTTTTTCTTCAAACTTTATCCTGTTTAATTGTTCTTTAGCCATTTTTTTCCAAAACCGGTCTCCGGATACCGCCATATCACTGTAAATTTTTCTCGCCTTGCCGGTCTCTTTCTGATTTTGATAAGATCGGGCTAACATAAAGAGAATATCTGAATGATTTTCACCCTTGTCCGCAAATTTCATGGCATTAGCAAGTGCATCGGCTGCTTTTTCATATAAATTGAGCTTAAGAAAATAATTTTCACCAAGATTTCTGTAAGCCCGAAAAATGTATTTAAAATTCTTTTCCGAAGCGGATTCTAAAAGATTGACCGCCTCAATTAAATTTGCAGAAACATCTTCAAATTTATCAAGCCCCGCATACCCTTTTGCTTTATCAATTAAAATCAGAGCCTTGCTTTCGCTGGTTTTGCTGCAGTTGTACGCAGTTGAAAATCTTTCGACTGCTTTTTGATATTCTTTTTTAGAAAGTAAAATTCGACCCATTCGGAAATGCGCCTGAGAACTATTTTTTCTTTCAGGATACAAACGTTCATATTCAGAAAAAATTTTTAGAGCTTGATCAAATTCTCCTGACTCATGTAAAGATACGCCGAGACTGAAAACAAGATCAGACGGCCTTTTTTTACTGCCAAAGAGTTTGCAGGATTTTGTTAAGATATCTGCCGCTTTTTCATATAGATGCCCTTTTAAACAGGCTTCTCCAATGATTTGATATATTTCAGGGCTTTTAATTTGTTTAAATATTTTTTTTTCATTTTCAAATCGCAGCAGTATCTCTGGATAGTCATCTTCATCAAGAAGTTTTTTTAAATAGAATTTATAGGACTCCTCCCTTATTCTTGCAGCCTCCTTTTGCAGCTTTCCGGGATGCTTATTTATTAAATCATTAATGGTTATTATGCTCTTTTCATATTCTCCGGCTTCTTTCTGAGCAGTTGCCAATTTAAGCATGGCTGATTTCATCAGTGGATTATCCGGATAATTATTGATAATATTAAGATATATCTTTTCTTTTTCCTTTTCCTCCTTTAAAAATTCAGCAAGCCTTATAGAGCTGATGATAAATCCATCTGTTCCTGGAAACTTATCTATCACTAACTGATAAATTTTTTTAGCCTTTTCAAACTCTTTTTCGCTGTTATAAATATCACCGATACGGGTTAAATTTATATGGTTTGACTCGGTTTCCGGAAAATAATTGCAAACCATAAAAAAAAATTCTATGGCTTTTTTATACTCTCCGATTTCATAATAACCGTTACCCAGGCTTAAAAGCAGTTCATCTGATCTGTAAATAGTTTGAGGATTCGACCCCATAGCATCTGTCAACACTTTTATTGATTCATAAAAATTATTCTTTTCATACAATGCCTTTCCCAGCTCAATTTTTGCGTCCAATATAATAGCTGCGTCCGGGTACTTGGAAACCAATCTTTTAAATATTGAAATAGCCTTTCTTAACTTTCTTTCTTTTAAATAAATCTTTCCAATTTCAAACAAAACCTCTGGTGTGCCGGAATAATCTTTATGTTTTTTTAAAACAATTCTAAAATATCCTTTTGCTTCATTGTAATTTCGAAGCTTTTTGTTTATCATTCCAAGGGCAGCCATGCCATACGGAAGGTATTTAGATTCCGGAAAATAACTTATTGCATCTTGAAAAAACTTTGCTGCTCGAAGTTGATCTTTCTTATCTTTAATATCTGTTTTAAAATAAGTGTAAGCCTTTAGAAAACAGGCTGTCTCGAGGGGCCTGGAAGATCTGTCCAATGGATCTGAAAATCCGGATGATCTGTTTTCAATATATTTTCTTAATATTAAAAATGCTTCTTCCCATGATTTTTTACTGCATTTATCAAGAGCTGACTGTAAATCCAGGTTCTTTATATTTTCTTTATCTTTTATTTCGCAGATAATATCATCAATATTACCCGATTTTTTACTGTTTTCCAGTTGAGTCAAATCCTTAGAAATTTCAGAAGAACTTTTTTTTTCTCTCTTTACGATAATTTTCTGTTTCGCCTCTTTGCCCGGGTTTTTCTTTTTCCCTGATAGATTCTTTTTTGTATCCAGTCTTACCATCAAAGTATGATCAGTTTTTATCCATTTTGTCTTTACTTCCTTTAACTCCTTTACGGTATTGACAAACAGAGCCGACACATTGTCGGGCAGGCTTTTTGTTTTTATTTCACTTACAAGGGGTTTTGCTGCTCCGATTATCTTCATGTTTTTCGAAAATCGTACACCTTGAAATGCTATTATGACCTCTTTTTTGTCGATTTGAACTACTTTGTATGGTGAATTACCATTTAATTTTATTCCGATCCTGCAAGAATCTTTATCCAGGCTGATCTGTTTGATAACACGGCCCTCGTTTGCATCTGCATGAGGCGGAAAAATCATACCATTGGCAAATAAAACGGAGATAAAAAATAGCGGCAGAACTATACGACAAGTTCTCATCGGTTTTTTATTCGTTTGGCGTAGCATTTCGATAAGTTCGGACATCTATATACTTCCCCTTTTGAAAAAGGGGGATTGAGGAGGATTTCTCCATCGCTGCCCGTGCTTTTTGAAAAGTTACCTTTTGACAAGTGAAAAAATTCATCACGGGTTAGCGCAGTAATCCCTAAATGAACAGTCAGCAGCATTTAGCTTCCTTGGGAGTTAATTATCCAAGCTGGAAAACAGGGCAGATTAACCGCTAATACCTATGGCATAAATTCATTAGTGCATGTATAATAAAAATAATGAATGGTGGTCCATAAAGAATTAATGAAAGTGTCAAATTACGATACACAAAGGGGGCGGCTTTTTTGGCCATTTAACTAAATAGCAATCAACATGCCACTATAATGAAGCCTGCCAAAAAAATGAAGAGAACTAACCTATTTTTTTAGCCGATCGGACTTCAAGATGGTCATCTTAACCATAAATTTCAGTCTGAAATGCCTTGCTTTCTCACCGCTGAAGATTCGTGAAAATCCGGGTTAACCGGCTGTTCAACACTTATATAATGTCAAATTTTTGACGTATTTGTTTTGCAATTATTTGCGTCTGCGAAATTAAAATTCTGGACTTAAACGAAAAGCAATCTTTCAATAAGTCCTGTTTACTTTTCAAAGATGGAAGAACATAAGTGCCGGACTGTTTGTGCGCCGCGCCTGCCTGCGCCGCGGACACGGCGGGCAGGCGCAGACAGAACTTATTGAGAGGTTACAACAAAAACATTGTCACCTGACGGATTTTATCGGCAAAACCCAAAAAGATAAGCTTTTGAAGTATTCTATGGTTAGGAAAGTTATTTAATCATCGTTCCTTGTAATAAACAATGAGGATGTTGAACCGTTTTATCTCTAAGTAAAGGTTAAAAAACTTTAACCCTAAAGCTAATCGCTAAAAACTAATGGCTGACAGCTAATAGTAAACCGTTAATTTTAACCCATTATGGAGGAAAATGATGCAAGATAAGAAAACTTATGGATGGAAAGGATGGAAGATGCCGATTTTGCATTTAAATGATCCGGATTATTGTGAATTTGGATGTCCGATCTGTGTAAATGCAAGAAAGGGTAATAAAACAGCCAAATTTTTACAATCTGTTGAGATGTTTTTAACTTTTGGCGGTTGTTGGTGGGGTAGAGCAAGGGAGAAAAAATATGGTGTTAAACCTGATGAACCCATACCGACTGACAAGACATCATGATATCAGATGCACAGCCTGCCGTCTTTTTTATGATATAAGAAATTTCCGCAACTTCTCAATAAGTCCTGCCGTATCCGCGGCGCAGGCAGGCGCGGCGCACAGGAAGGTCGCGAACCTTATGTGCCTCCCCCTTTGAAAAAGGAGGATTTAGGGGGATTTTCCCATCGCCAGCCTAACTTCTTGAGAAGTTACAAATTCCCCTCCTGAAGCCTGAAGTCAGGAGGGGGCTTTTAGCAGGCCAAAGCCTGTCTGCAGGCAGACAGGCCTGAAGCACATCCATCCCGACATACAAATAAGAATTATGATACAAAGAACTGATATAGCGTCAACAAAAAATGCCGATTCATCCCCTCTCCTTCACTGTTCCTTTCTTCTTATTCATTCTTACCCATTGGCAAAAATGATGAGAAATTCCTGTTTCGCAGAGGATGCCCGAATCAACTGCTTAGGTCTTACCGCCTCTCCACAGGCTGACACCGTAGAACCTACGGCCAATTTATTTAAATATCCTTCTCATAATAAGCAAATATAGATATTTTTAGTTAATAGCTTT
>CAZRLQ010000152.1:0-5674 GCA_964600725.1 uncultured Desulfobacterales bacterium | reverse complement strand
GTAAACATTTGTTCTTCCATGAGTGCCAAAATTGTTCAAGCTGTACTGTTAGCCGTTAGCGGCTAACTGTCAGCATTGAAAGAGAAATAGTGATGAAAGATTTTAGAAAACTCAAAGTATGGAAGAAAGCCCTTCGTCTCGCACTGCATATCTCCTAAAATCAGAAAAGACTTTCCTTCTGATAAACAATCAAGATGTTGACCCGTTTTATCCAAAAGCTAATGGCTAGCCGCACAGCTTGAATTTTTTGAGAAGTTAAAGATATCCTTCGATTACAATATCCTCGCCAAACCTTAAGACATCGATATTTTTAACCGGAATGCAGTCATTTATTAATGCCGGCCCGTGTCCTTTGCAAATCGGAACTCCATCATTTCCACCAAAAATTTTGGGCGCATAAAAAAACAAAATCTTATCAACAATTCCGGCTGAAAGAGCTGATGCTGAAACAGTGCTTCCGCCTTCGATAAGAATACTCGTTATACCGATGCTGCCCAAACGATCCATAAGCATTTCAAGGTCAATCATACCGTTTTTCAATGGAGATTTAAAAACTTTTGCTCCTTTTCTTTCTAATGCAGCCTTTTTAACCTCGGAAACAGATTTCCCACATATAATTATCGTATCAGAAGCTGAATCAAGCTGCAATACATTTGCTTTATCATCAACAGAAAGATTTGTATCAAGAATCAACCTTACAGGATCTTTAACATCAACAGGATCTTTAACATCAACAGGATCTTTAACATCAAAATCATTTAACCGGCATGTCAAGCTGGGATTATCTTTTTTGACCGTATTAATACCTACCATAATACCATCTAAAGCATGACGAAGTCTGTGGACAAATTTTCTCGACTCTTTGCCTGTAACCCATTTGGAATCCCCTGTTCTTGTTGCAATTTGACCATCTAAAGTTGCAGCGCATTTAAGTACAGTAAAGGGGCGTTTTGTCTTAACATACTTTATAAAGCATTCATTTAGCTTTTCCGCCTTTTCTTTACAAACACCTACAAAAACATCAATATCATGCTTTTTTAAATAATCAATTCCTCCACCCCTGACTTCAGGATTGGGATCTTTCATTGCAATAACAACTCGTTTTATGCCGGCCTCAAGAATTTTCTCTGTACATGGAGGTGTTCTTCCGATGTGATTGCAGGGTTCAAGAGTGACATACAAACAAGAACCTTTTGCAGCAGTCCCTGCATCATTTATAGCATTTACTTCCGCATGAGCACATCCAACGGCCTTATGGTATCCCTTTCCTTTTACCACCCCGTCTTTTACAACAACGGCTCCAACCATGGGATTTGGTGAAGTAAAGCCCTCCCCTTTAACAGCAAGGCCAATGGCCATCTCCATAAAATAACTGTCATTCATTTAAAATATTAAACAGAGTAAAAAGGTGTGTAATCTTATCTCTGTTCCTTATTTAAGAGATTTTTCAATTCTAAGACAAAATCGTTCACATCTTTAAATTCTCTGTAAACCGAAGCAAATCTGACATAAGCGACTTCATCCAATCCATGAAGTTTTTCCATGATCTTTTCGCCTATTATTTTGGAAGATATCTCCTTTTTCCCCGTCTCTTTTAAATCACGTTCCAGATCATCTATGATTTCTTCTATGGCATCCATACTTATGTTCCGCTTCTCACAGGCCTTTTTAATGCCCGAAAAGACTTTATCACGCTTGAAAATCTCTCTGCGGCCATCCTTCTTTATAATAATAATAGGAACTTCTTCAATGCATTCATAAGTTGTAAACCTTCTGCCGCATGCAACACATTCCCTGCGTCTGCGAGTTGCGCTTCCATCTTTATTCATCCTGGAATCGATTACCTTGTCATTTATCTCTGCGCAAAAAGGACATCTCATAAATTATTCTCCGTCAGATAGCGTATCAGAATATATGGGAAAAGCATTGCAAAGCTCATGAACTTCCGACCGGGCATCCGCAATAATGGTTTCATTTTGAGGAAGTTTCAATATATTGGCTGTTAATTTGGCTATTTTTTCCATTTCCGGCTCTCTCATCCCTCTTGTCGTTACTGCAGGGGTACCGATACGAACACCGCTTGTTACAAAAGGGCTCCGTTTTTCAAATGGTATGGAATTTTTATTAACAGTGATACCGGCTCTTCCTAAAACTTTTTCAGCATCCTTGCCGGTAATATTTAAATCTCTTAAATCCAGAAGCATCATATGGTTGTCTGTCCCGCCCGATACAAGCTTTATATCTTCTTTTATCAGATTCTCGGCAAGAATTTTTGCATTTTTTACAACTTGAAGCTGATAAGTTTTGAACGATTCAGCCAAAGCTTCTTTAAAGGCAACGGCTTTAGCTGCAATTACATGCATCAGCGGCCCGCCTTGAATTCCGGGGAAAATCTGCCTGTTTATTTTATCAAACTCCCCTGTTTTTGATGCTAAAATCAAACCTCCTCGAGGCCCCCTCAATGTCTTATGTGTTGTTGAAGTTACAACATCAGCAAAAGTTATGGGAGAAGGATGAATATCTGCCGCGACAAGTCCGGCAATGTGAGCCATATCCACCATAAAATAAGCATTAACCGATTTAGCAATCTGGGCAAATGCTTCAAAATCTATGGTTCGGGGATAGGCGCTTGCACCGGCAACTATCATCTTTGGCCTGTTTTCTTTCGCTATGGAAGCTAATTCATCATAATCGATTCTGCCATTATCTTCTCTTACTCCATAATGAACAAATTTGAATAATCTCCCTGAAAAACTGGCAGGACTTCCATGTGTGAGATGTCCGCCATGGGAAAGATTCATGCCAAGAATCGTATCACCAGGATTCAGTAAAGCAAAATATACGGCCATATTCGCCTGGGAGCCTGAATGGGGCTGTACATTGGCATAATCTGCCTTAAACAATTTTTTTGCCCGAACAATGGCCAGATTCTCTGCAACATCAACGTATTTACACCCCCCGTAATAACGCTTGGCAGGATATCCTTCAGCATACTTGTTGGTAAGAACACTTCCCTGAGCCTCCATAACCGCCTGGCTTGTAAAATTTTCCGAAGCAATCAGCTCTAAATTATTATTTAGTCTTTCAATCTCTTTATCAATAACTTTGGAAATTTCCGGATCTGTTTTTTCAATAAATTTCGATTTCAACTATATTTCCTTGATCAATGTTATTTATGAGTCTGTTGATTTATGCAAGTTTACCTTACTTGATACTATCAAATTTATTCAAACGCAACTGGTGCCGCCCTCCATCAAAAGGCGTATCAAGCCAGGCCTTTACAATCTCAAGGGCAAGGGTTTCACCAATAACACGTCCTCCCATAACCAGTATATTTGAGTTGTTATGTCTCCGACTCATAACAGCGGAAAACAGATCATTACAAAGCGCTGCTCTGACAAAAGGAAATCTATTGGCAACCATGGACATCCCTATCCCGGATCCACATATGAGAATCCCGCGCTCAAACTCTCCTTTTGAAACCAATTGAGCGACTGAAATTCCGAAATCAGGATAATCTACTGAATTTTTTGTATAGGTTCCGACATCTTTGACCGAAATACTATTTTCCAGAAGATATGCTTTGACCTTTTCCTTTAAATCAAAACCAGCATGATCGCTTCCCATTACAATTGGAGTCTTGCTGTTATACATTCTTTTTTCCTTGAAGCCTGTTTAAAAACAATCCCTTTAAAATTATACATTTCTGTAAACCATGATGTCAAATATTCGTAACCGCACAGATTCTAAAGCAAGCTATTTCATTCCGAATAAGAACCATTGTATTTTTTCAGTATCAAAGATGCATTTGTCCCTCCAAAGCCAAAGGAATTCGACATAACACAATTTACATCTAATTCGCGCAAAACATCAGGGACATAATCAAGATCGCATCCTTCATCGGGATTGTTGAGATTGATGGTTGGAGGGATTATCCCTTCCTCAATAACTAATGCAGAGAAAACAGCCTCAATGCCGCCGGCGGCTCCAAGAAGATGACCGGTCATAGATTTTGTAGAGCTTACAGGTATTGAATAGGCACTTTCCTTAAATACCCTCTTTACCGCCATTGTTTCATACAGATCATTTAAAGGCGTTGATGTTCCATGTGCATTGATATAATCAATATTATTGTATGAGATCCCTGCATCCTCCAAAGCTGCCGTCATGCACCTTGCCGCACCATCTCCATTTGGTGACGGGGCAGTCATATGATATCCGTCTCCACACATACCGAACCCTATGACTTCGGCGTAAATATGGGCTCCACGTTCCAGCGCACCCTCAAGTGTTTCAAGTATAAGGATACCGCAACCTTCTCCTACCACAAAGCCATCACGATCTTTATCAAAAGGACGGGATGCTTTTTCAGGATCATCGTTACGTTTAGACAATGCCTTCATGGCATTGAAACCGGCAATACAGGTAGGAGTAATGACTGACTCAAGACCTCCTGCAATCATTGCATCCGCACCACCACTTTTTATTAATTTAAAAGCATATCCAATAGCATGGGTCCCGGCGGCACAAGCCGTGGCGATCGAAAGATTGGGACCTTTAGCTCCAAAATGTATTGAAATCATTCCCGGCGCCATATTTCCTATAATCATGGGAATATAAAAAGGACTTACCCTTTTTGGGCCTTTTGCCGCCAATACTTCACAGTTTTTTTCCAGGCTCGCCAATCCTCCAAGGCCGCATCCTGTAAGAACTCCAACCCTGTTTTCATTTGAGCTGTCGATTTTTAATCCGGAATCTTCAATAGCCATACGGGTTGCAGCAACACCATAAGCAATAAAAGATTCTATCCGTTTTGCTTCTTTTTTGGGTAGATAGTCTTCTGGATTAAAGTCTTTAACTTCTCCTGCAATCTTTGTGTCAAAATCAGTCGTATCAAACTTGGTTATCTCTCCTATGCCTGACTTGCCTGCACATAATGCAGACCAAGTTTCATCAACACCTATGCCTATCGGCGTGACCAGCCCAAGACCCGTAATAACAACCCGCCTATCCAAAGAAAGCCTCCTTATCAACCGGAAATGAGTTTTTGCCGGTACCCTAAAAAGTCATAGCCACCGAATTACAGCCGGCGGTCCGCCTAAAATCACTATAACAGCAATGTTCCACAGACAGCCGGCTTTGGCTTTTCAACCGGAAACCGTGAATTTTGAACTGTTTGGCCCATATATTCGGTTTCTTCCTGATTCGCCATGTAAAAGCTTTATGAATGCGTATTTACATATTCAATGGCATCCTTAACCAAAACCATTGTCTCTGCGTCTTCATCTGAAATCTCAACATCAAACTCTTCTTCCATGGACATTATCAACTCAACAAGATCGAGTGAATCTGCGCCAAGATCATCCACAAAGGAAGCCTCCGGCACAACCTCGCTCAGATCAACGCTTAACTTATCTGCAATGATTTTCTTTACCTTATCCGCAACTGACATTAAAATATTCTCCTTTTATATTAATTAAGTATGTTATATTTATTACCTAAAACCTGCATAAACTATTTTCAAAAAGAAAATTATGCTTTTAATATCAACGAATTATAAAAATGTTGTACTTGCATAACACGTATCGGTTTGATGCGGCCATAAAGGCTGCGGTTTTGTGAAAATAGTTTACCCTCCGGGAGCGCCGGTTTTACCGAATCTGCGGTGCCGGCA
>CAZRLQ010000151.1:0-5677 GCA_964600725.1 uncultured Desulfobacterales bacterium | reverse complement strand
GGCTGATCATCCTCTCAGACCAGCTAACCATCGTCGCCTTGGTAGGCCTTTACCCTACCAACTAGCTAATGGTACGCGGGCTCATCTCCAAACAACAGCTTACATGTAGAGGCCGCCTTTGATTATTAGTCTTGCGATTAATAATGTTATCCGGTATTAGCTCACCTTTCGGCGAGTTATCCCCGATTCGAAGGTAGATTACCCACGCGTTACTCACCCGTTCGCCACTTTACTTTCTTCAGCAAGCTGAAGAGTTCTCGTTCGACTTGCATGTGTTAAGCACGCCGCCAGCGTTCATTCTGAGCCAGGATCAAACTCTCCAATTATTATCTCTTTAAATAATTGTTCTAAATTAACTTAAGACCCAACTCTTACCACTATTTAGTTTTCAAAGATCAAACTTGTTGCCGTTTCTCTTAAGCTTACATAAGACCTTATTCACGACAAATCCGCAGCTTATCTGCACTCTTTGTATAAATTATAAAGAGTGCTTTTTAGTTTGTAAACATTTTTTTCAAACTTTTTTTGCTTTTTACAATAACGGAGCAAAAAAACTCTTCCAATCTGCCTGAAAAACGGCTGCTGCATATGCCGAATCTGTCTTGGCTGCCATAGAGCTGTCACACTTCTTTGAAGACTTGCCAAAATCTATCGGCAGCGGCCGCTGCCCGCATCCGGTTGAGCCGCTTAACTGAAGCCCCCTGTTTGAACATTAATCAGTGTTACTGATCAGGCTCAATATTTAATGCCGACTGCTTTCCGCTCAAAAAATTTTTACTATACTTTCAATGCTTTTACTTGTCAATAAAAAATTTTGCCTCCAGCCAACTTTTTTTGAAGGCATTTGCAAAAACGCTCCCTTTTGCCTGGTTTCTGCGTCAGACTCAGATTCCAATCCGCACTTTTAGAGATGTATAAAATTGATTTTCTGCAACTCTAAATTTTAGCACGCCCTGAAACGTAAGCATGAAACGTAAACAAAATCAAACGTTTGCCAAAGGATCTGTCAAGGGGTCTCTCATTGAAAGCCTTCTTTATATCTTGCTTTCGCCAAACTCACGAAAATTTGATTTTTTTACAGGTTATCTTTATGTTTGTCAACTATATTTTTATATGTTTTTAGAATTTGTTTGAATCACGAAAAAACCGGTATCAGGGAGCTTTCCGCTGTATTGGCAAACTATTGCTCTACTGGCTGATCTATTGGTGCTTTATAAATTTGAATCTTGCTTAGTCAAACTCTCTTTTGCTTTGTTAAAACTCAGACTAAACGTATTGGAAAATTTTTATATCGTTGTGAGTATATCTTTCCTGCATAGATATAGATATCCACAAGAAAACATGCTTTGCTGGTAATTCCGCAGCAAGACTTAGCTCCCGCAGGCTTATATCGTCTGACCGCGGGTTGAAATATCGAACATCCAGCCTAATATCGATGCCATTACTGTTCTGCCGTCTAAGGTAGTTTGTCCTTTGTCTTGGGTCTAGCTCGCCCTGGTTTTAAATTTTCAATATATTGACTTTTTATAATGGTTATGTCATTGAAAGCATATTGTAAAAAAAACTACGCGTTGAAGGACGGCAATAAATATGGAGCACTTTGCAGCGGTTGATCGTAAAACAGATGAGACGGAAGTCAGTATTGAACTAAATTTAAACGGCAAAGGATCAAATAAGATATCAACCGGTATTCCCTTTTTTGATCACATGCTCAAACTTTTTGCCGCACATGGCTTTTTTGACCTATCTATATCTGCAAAGGGTGATATCGAAGTCGATTTTCATCATACAGTTGAAGATGTAGGGCTGGTTTTAGGAGAAGCCTTTGACAAGGCCATTGCTGATGGGAAAGGCATCAAACGATTTGGACATTCAGTTGTTCCAATGGACGATGCTCTAACTTCCGTTACTGTCGATTTGTCAAAACGTCCTTTTCTGATTTACAATATACCGGTTCCAACAAACAATTGTAAATGTTTCGGAAATGTAAGCTTTGATACCTTGCTTGCCAAGGAATTTTTCAGGGCTTTTACAGCCAGAGGCGGAATGAATCTGCATATTAATTTTTTTTACGGAGAAAATGGGCATCATATACTTGAATCGATATTTAAAGCTTTTGGCAGGTCTCTTGACGAAGCGACGTCTTTGGATAGTCGAATAGAGGGCGTTCTTTCAACAAAAGGGTTTTTATGATTTCTTAAAAACTAAAATTAAAAAGCAAACTTATCAAACAGAATCTTTAAAAAACTTTTGAGGTCTTAATGTTCAAAGCTATACCAAGCCAGAGAACAAGCACTTTAATTAAAATTCTTTTGGCTATTTTTGTTCTACTGCTGCCCTCCTGTAAAACAGGTCAAAGCCTTACAAACAAGGAAGCACAGACTTTTCAGTTGAAAAAAATTCTGTTTCTGCCTTTTAAGGATATGTATGCTATTTATGGCAACAATGCTTATTTCAGATGTCCTTTATCTGGAAAAGTCAGCATCGTTGGCAAAGTGGCTGAAGGAGCGAATGACTTTATGACAGCAAAGCTAATCTCTTTATTTAAAAGTCATAAAAATTATTCGCTGATCCCTCCAGAGCGAGCAGAAAATGTTTTAGCAAAACTACTTTTAAAAAATAAACAAGAACTGAGCGACTTGGATTTTCTGATTCAAGCTGGACAAGCACTTAAGGCTGATGGTGTAATGCTTGGGCGTCTTTATCGATTCGAAAAGCGGATTGGAAAAAAATATTCCATCCAATCACCTGCTTCAGTCTCATTCGATCTGCTTCTCATTCGTGTTGCCGACAGCCGCATATTATGGAGCGGAAAATTTGATGAAACCCAACGTTCTTTAAGTGAAAACCTTTTTCAAATCAGCGCTTTTTTAAAACGAAAAGGAAGGTGGGTTACTGCCGAAGAAATGGCTTCTTCCGGTCTTGAAGATCTGCTTAAAATATTTTTTAAATCATGATAATTATACCTGCAGTTGACATAAAAAATGGTAAATGTGTTCGTCTCTTACAAGGACGAATGGATTCAGAAACAATTTTTTCTGATGAACCTCAAACTATGGCAAAGCAATGGGAAAAAGAGGGGGCTGAAATTATTCACATAGTCGATTTGGACGGCGCCGTAAAAAAAAGCCCTCAAAATTTGGATTCCATCGGAAAAATACTCGAAACCGTCAATTTACAAGTTCAGGTTGGCGGAGGGATAAGAGACGAAAAAACAGTCAGGATGTATTTGGATCTGGGTGTAAAAAGAATTGTAATAGGTACAGAAGCAATACTAAATCCGGAATTGGTGCTAAATGCCAGCAGGTGTTTTCCAGGTCAGATTGTAATTGGCATTGATGCCAGAAATGGTATGGTGGCAATCGAAGGCTGGACAAAAACAACTCAAGTCAAAGCCGTAGATTTGGCAAAGAAATTTGAAGACAGCGGCGTTGCCGCAATTAATTTTACCGATATTTATAGAGATGGGATGCAGACGGGCCCAAATATAGAAGAGACTAAACGCCTGGCAGAAAAAATTTCCATACCTGTATTTGCCTCAGGAGGAGTTTCAACCATAAATGACATAAAAAATTTAATCCCGTTGAAAGATTTCGGTGTTGCAGGTGTTATAGTTGGGAAAGCATTATACAGCGGTGGATTGAATCTTAAAGAAGCCATTAAAATTTCAAAGCAAAAACGGCTTTAGTCCATCATAGAAACCCTTACCCCCAGGGTCAGAGTTCAGTTGGTTTTACCTTATGAACAACTCATTTGTTATAACCAAACCTGGGTTGTCAGCACAATTCAGGAAAGGATTAACAAATGAGCAGTGTAATAATACATATGTTGACCGCATTCGCGGCATCTGAACAACGTCATACTGCGGCATCATGTACCTCCATTATTTTACAAGACAGCCGTAAAGCGTTCCTGCAATTGTTGAGAGAAAAACAATGATAATGCAAAAGGCAGCGGTCTTTTTAACTCCCATTACGCCTCCTATAACAAGCATATTGGGAAGCGACAGGGTAGGGCCTGCCAAAAGCAGTGAAAGCGCTGATCCTTTACCCATACCAGCACCAATAAAACCCTGGAGGATCGGCACCTCGGTGAGAGTGGCAAAGTACATTAATGCGCCTGAAACCGAGACAAAAAGGTTTGCCATCAAAGAATTCCCCCCTACCAGACTCTGAATATAATGTTCCGGAATTAATGTGCTGTGACCCGGTCTGCCTAACATAAAGCCGGCAACCAACACACCTGCTCCCAAGAGAGGAAAAATCTGTTTCATAAATCCCCAGGTAGATTGTACCCAGTTGACACGTTCATCTTCTGTAAACCAGACATTGAGCATCAAGACAAGGATAATCAGAAAAGCACCTGTAATGTACCATCTTATGCCAAAGATAACAGACCAAAGACCCGTAGACCCTGAGACGGACCTGGCAAAGGCGGCAAAGACTGGATAAGCAAATACCCCTTTTCCTCCTCATCAGGGACATAGATTTTCCCAGCGCTGCGGCCATCTTCATCTTTCCGGAAAAGAAAGGCCATCAAAAGCCCGGTGACCACGGCAAAGAAAACAGCGCCTATCGCCCGGGTCAAACCTAACTGCCAGCCTAAAATCCTAGCAGTCAGAACAATAGCCAGAACATTGATGGCCGGACTGGAATAGAGAAAAGCCACAGCTGGACCAATTCCTGCGCCACGGGTATAATACCTGCAAGAAGAGGAATAACCGTACAGAAACGGACAGCCAGGATCGTTCCTGAAACCGAAGCCGCTGAGCATGATAAGAACTTTCTGGCTTTGGGGCCGAAATATTTTAACACCGAGGCATGGGACACAAAAACCGCTATAGCACCTGCAATGAAAAATGCGGGGATCAAACAGGTTAAAATATGTTCTCTGGCATATTCCTGGAGCATCATAAAAGCTTTAAGCCCTGATTGACGTATGATGGGATTCCCCCATGGAACATAGTAACACGCTAAGAAAATAAGCACGATTATAAGCAGCCTGGTTCGTTCTTTCATCAAAAATCCTCCTTAGTTATATCGCAACACTTCAAAACGTAATATCTGGAAAAGATTGATAGCTAAATAGCTGTTTGGCTATATAGTTGCGACAAAAAACCCTTGTGCCTAAGCCCTGCAGTTATTGCATTTGCTTTTAGATGCAAAGTAGCAGGCACATTCTGCCAAGGCGGGCTGACAATAAGTTCTGTTAAGCAAGATGAATGAGACAAACCCAAAGAATAATCAGCCACGGAAAAAAGAACATCCATGCCGTCTGCATTCTGGTGAATGCGCAAATTCGGCATATTATCTGTGCCTTGCGTAACTTCTCAAAAAGTCAGGGCAACGATGGAAATCCCCCTCAATCCCCCTTTGAAAAAGGGAGAAGCGCACAGGTTGCCTGAACTTATTGAAACCTAAATCCTGCAAGCGCCGGGTTTGCCGAAGACCTGCCTGCGGCAGGCAGGTGCAGGGCGGCAGGGGCGCAGACGTACTGCGATACTTCAAGTCCCTGCCGACACCGCAGATTCGGTAAAACCGGCGCTCCCGGAGGGTAAACTATTTTCAGACACAATAACCGCAGCCTTTATGGCCGCATCAAACCGATGCGTGTTATGCAAGTACGACATTTCTATAATTCGTTGATATTAAAAGTATAATTTTCTTTTTGAAAATAG
>CAZRLQ010000150.1:0-5691 GCA_964600725.1 uncultured Desulfobacterales bacterium | reverse complement strand
ATGAAACAAATTCATTAAGATCGTGAAGATAAGCACGCCCCGTATTTGAAGAATATCCTTTCTCAAAAGAAAGAGAATCAACAAAAGAATCGATCAGGTTTTTTAAAGCATGCAAAATAGTGCCGCCGGATTTTTCTGTCTTTTTTACCATATTCACAGGTATCGTCTAAAAGCCTATCATTTCTTCGAGTTCGCTCCATCTGCTTATCTCAGTAAAGGGATGCTTTTTTCTATTCCAAGGCTGCCTGAAAAGAACAGGTGTAATACCGGCTTCCTTAAGAAGAAAACAGGTCTCAAGTCTATCTTCGATAAAATAAGAAATATTTTTTCTTAAAAGCACATCTTTTTTGCCTTCAAATGAACCGGTTGTGATAATCTCTATTGAAGAGGCCTCTACCGGCAGATGCTCAAGCAGCCAATCGTAAATGGGGCCCAAATAAGGACGGGCGGTAACGAAAACAACAGGACTGTACAGCCTGCCCAATCTTGTTAAAACCCTTGGCGCTCCTTCTACAGGCTTTAGTGTCGATTTATAGTTTCCATCCTGTATTTTAGACAAAATAGTATTGATAATCCCATTATCAATATCAGTGCATTCTTCAATCTGATAACAGGTAAAGTCCTCATACCTGATTCCGCTGAGATTAAACTCATCACGTGCGATATCCACAAATAATGTCATGGTATCAGCAACCACACCATCTATATCAAATGCTAATGATCCAGGATCAATCATAAAACTCCGGCTCCATAATTTTCTCAGGCAACTCGACGTGTCTTCTTTTTCAGTCTGCTGATACGCCGTTTGCAAATTAAAGCTGTTTTCTTATCATTATCTTTAAGGGCTGTTTCACGCTCTATTTTAAGAAGCTTGATTTTTTTCTTAACTTCCCTTACAGAAGAATTTTTTCCCTTGCCGGGCTTTTCTTCTATTCCCCTGGCTTTCTTAATCTCACTTAATAACTCTGTCTTGTTCATCCCGTGAGCACCTGTAATTTCCGGGATATCTTTGGCAAGGCTTCTCAATTCTGTAGCCGTCATCTTTTCAAGCGGTTTTTGCTTGTTTTCATTTTTCCTGGCCATATTTGTTAAATCTCCTTTTTCTCAAAATATTTTATTAAAGGTTTGACAAGGTCAATGGGAAACGGAAATATGGTTGTTGTATTTTTTTCAGCAGACATCTCACGCATTGTTTGAAGATATCTGAGCTGCAAAGCCATGGGATGCTGTTGAATGATTTCAGCGGCATCAGCTAATTTTTCTGCTGCCTGGAATTCACCCTCTGCATTTATAACCTTTGCACGCCTTTCTCTTTCAGCCTCTGCCTGCTTTGCCATAGAACGCTGCATTTCCTGCGGCAGATCAATATGTTTCAGCTCCACAGTTGCAACCTTTATACCCCATGGATCTGTGTGTGTATCCAATATTTCCTGAAGTTTGGAATTAATCTTTTCTCTTGCCGATAAGAGTTCGTCCAGCTCGGCCTGACCGCAAACGCTTCTAAGAGTTGTCTGAGCGAGCTGAGACATGGCATAGTTGTAATTTTCCACCTCAATTACCGCTTTGATGGAATCTATTACCCTGAAATATATTACGGCATTCACTTTTACAGAAACATTGTCCAGTGTGATTACATCCTGAGGATCAACATCCATAGCCACAAGACGCATGCTTACCTTCACCATTTTATCTACAACCGGAATCAGTATAATTAGTCCCGGTCCTTTTGCCTTTATCACACGACCAAGTCTGAATATGACTCCACGTTCATATTCATTTAAAATTCTTATAGCTGAGGATAAAAAAAAGACAAGAAGAACGATCAGAGTAATTGCAAAATACATTTCAGGCTCCTTTTATCTGTAAAGTGTTGAGGAGTCTAACCACCGCCTCCTATTCAACCGGCTCAACCTCTAAAACCAGATTATTAACATTGACCACTCTTACCTTGGCGCCTTCTTCTATTGGATCCCTGGAAACAGCATTCCATAGTTCACCATGAACATACACCTTGCCTTCCGGCATCATTTTTTTTCTTACCACACCAATCTCGCCGACAAGACCTATTGCACCTGTTCTTGGTTTTAACCGGTGTGATTTAAAAACCAGACTGGCGACGACTGCAAAAAAACCTGAAACCAGAATAACCGTAGGGAAAAATACTCTCCAGGAAAGATTCAGTCCAGAATTATTGATTTCAAACAACATAAGAGATCCTAATAAAAGAGAAGTAATTCCTGCGATGCTCAAAAGTCCGTAACTTGTAATCTTCAACTCCATAATAAAGAAAATAGCCGAAAGAATAATCAGAATAAGTCCGGCATAATTAACGGGAAGTGCTTGAAATGCAAAAAATGCAAGTATCAGTGAGATGCCTCCGATTACTCCGGGAAAGACAGCACCTGGATTGGCCAGTTCGAAATAAAGCCCGGCAAGACCGATCATCATAAGAATATAAGCAATATTTGGATCACTTATGGTTTTTAAGACTTTGGTTCTCAACCCCTCTTTCAGTATCTTCTTTTCCGCCCCGTCGAGTTTTAAGATACCCCTTCCCTTTACTTCCCGGCCGTTTATCTGCCGAATCAAATCATCTATATCTTCTGCTACAATATCTATAATCTTTTCTTTCAACGCTTCTGTTTCAGTTGCAGATATGCTTTTACGGACAGCTTTTTCAGCCCAGTCCGCATTTCTTCCCCGTTTTTCAGCAATACTTTTAACATAGGCCACCATATCGTTGACAACCTTGTCTGACATAGCGCCCTGAATATCCTTGCCGCTGGCTCCAACAGGATGAGCCGCACCAATATTTGTTCCAGGAGACATCGCAGCAATATCTGCGGCCAGAGTGATCATCACACCGGCCGAAGCCGCCCTTGCCCCGCTTGGCGTAACATAGACCACAACCGGAACCCTGCTTGCAAAAACAGCCATTACAATTTCCCGCATTGCTTCGGCAAGACCGCCTGGCGTATCGAGTTCGATTATAATGCATAAAGCCTGACTTTCCGATGCTTTTCTTATTCCCTGTTTCAAGTAATCCGCAATACCGGGATTTATAGAACCAGATACCTTCATAATATAAATCTCGTGATTTGCGGAAATTCCAGTACCATAAAAAAATATAAAAAAAAGCAGGAAAAAGAGTCTATATTTCATACAGACAAAACCTTCATTATTTTTTTCATATCTTCCCAGACTTCTCGTTTTTTATCAGGATTACGGAGAAGATATGCAGGATGATATGTCGGCAGGGCCTTTATCTTTTTATAATTATAAAAGACACCTCTCAGCCTGGAAATAAGTTCATTTGTGTTAAGCAGGCTCTGGGCAGCAACCATTCCAAGCATGCAAACAACTTTTGGTTTTATAGCGGCAATCTGCCGCTTTACAAAAGGCAGACAGGCTTTTATCTCATTTTGCACTGGATTTCTGTTCCCTGGAGGACGGCATTTTATTACGTTACAGATATAAACCTCTTCCCTGGTAAGTTTCATTGCATGAATTATCTTATCAAAAAGGCTGCCCGCGGCACCCAAAAAAGGTTCACCTTTATTATCTTCTTCCACTCCTGGCGCTTCACCGACAAACACAAGCTTTGCATTGGGATTACCGGCGCCAAAGACAATATTTTTGCGATCATAGGCGAGCCCGCATCGGCGGCAATCACCAAGGTCGATACGAATATCTTCCAATGTTTCATCAGCCGGTGACTTTCCAGATCCGATTCCCCATTTTTTAATGATGCCAAGGCTTTTCTCAGAGCAGTCAAATCCGCTGCAGCCCGCCTCTCCAAGGAATCGAAGAAAATTGTTTATCTCTTCGATTACGGCAGCAGATTTTTCCCCTCCTCCGCGTATTTCCATTATATAAGTGTCCTGCCGTCTATGTAATGCCTTAAAGATAGCTGTCATTTTTGCGAAAGCCCGGTAAAACTTCTTAATAAGTTCGACCTATGTGCTTCCCCATTTGAAAAAGGGGGGATTGGGGGATTTCCCCGTTGTTGCCCTGACTTTTTAAGAAGTTACGAAGCCTGGAATCCAGAAACGCCGAAGCAGCCAAAAATACTGGATTCCCGCCTTCGCGGGAATAACAAGTATCTGATATAACATTAGCCTTGTGAAATTAATTATCTGAAAACCTATAACTAATGACATTCAGCAGATGGCTTATCTTTTTCCATCGTTTTCAGCACTCTGTCCAAAAGAATATTCGCTACTTCATCTTTCTTAAGTACCGGCAGAATCTCCTTTGTACCATCTTTATAAAACAGAGTTACCTTATTGGTATCTGAATTAAAGCCTGATGATGGAATTCCCACAAGATTTCCAACAATAATATCGAGGTTTTTTTCTGAAAGTTTTTTTTCTGCATTTTTTTCAAGTTCTTCGGTTTCCGCTGCAAATCCTACAAGTATCCGCCCGTTTTTCTTTGTGCCAAGTTCTTTGAGAATATCTATGTTTTTCTGCAAATACAAAACAAGTTCCTCTTTTTTCTTTTTGATCTTATGCTTTGCCTGAACTTTCGGCCGGTAATCGGAAACCGCTGCGGTTTTAATTATAACATTGGAACCAGACAGATGGTCAAAGACAGCAGCTGCCATCTGTTCTGCTGTCTGAACCCTTACTGTATTAACATTAATCAGCTCGGGAAGACTTGTGGGACCGGTAATCAAAGTTACATTCGCACCCCTTTGCTCAGCAGCCCGTGCGATTGCATAGCCCATCTTGCCCGAAGAAGGATTGCTGATAAAACGCACCGGATCTATAGGTTCACGGGTAGGGCCTGCAGTTACAAGTAAATTTGTCCCCTTAAAGTCACTGTAAGCAAAGTGGGTTAAAAGACGGTCTATTATCACATCAGGTTCCGGGAGCCTGCCGGGTCCTTTTGTGCCGCATGCAAGTTCACCCAATCCCGGTTCCAAAACATGGTAGCCATCATTTTTAAGCACTTGAAGATTTCTTTGAACAGCTCTGTTTACATACATATATGAATTCATGGAAGGACAAATAATTACAGGAGATGTAAGCGCTAAGATGAATGTACTTAAAGCATCATCCGCTATGCCGCAGGCAAGCTTTCCAATAATATTGGCTGTAGCAGGTGCAATAATTACGGCATCCGCCTCTTCCGCCAAATCGATATGAACAATTGGAGAATCACTGCCTCTGTTCCTTTTATCAAAAAGACTTATGCAGACAGGATTGCCCGATAACGTCTCAAAAGTAAGCGGTCCGACAAACTTAGCGGCGCTCCGGGTCATGATAACCTTTACATCTGCTCCGTATTTTCTTAGAAGCCGCAAAAGCTCAATGCTTTTATAAGCCGCAATTCCTCCACAAACAGCAAGAACAATATTTTTATTATTTAAACTTGTTTTCATAAAAAAATATTTTTGATTGCCCCAAAAGCCAAAGCTCATGGGATTCTGAAATCAAGCAGGGCTAAACGTTTTTAGACGGTTTTATATCCCCGTAAGCGCTAAGTTGTTTTGTAAACGTTCATGGGTTGCATTTATGCCATTTTTTCACATTCAACGCCAGATGTTGAACGTTCGGTGTTCATTTTTTTCAGCCCCTCATGGGCAAAAACAACCTGGCGCTTATGTCTTATATGTAAATATAAATACGGTACCCTCTGTAACCCTCGTGTTCTGAGGGACACAGCAAAACATGAAAATAAGATAGA
>CAZRLQ010000149.1:0-5721 GCA_964600725.1 uncultured Desulfobacterales bacterium | reverse complement strand
ATGATTAAAGAATCAACTGCTTATGACAGTATGTCCGGCAGTGGTTCAATATCTTCTATATCTACTTCTACGGCTGCAAACCGGCCCATGGCTTCAATATTAACGATTATGCGGCCTTTTCCCTTATGCCGTGAAAGAATACCTGTCAAACCTGTAAATGGACCGTTTATGACGATAACTTTTTTTCCCTTTTTTAGTTTTGTGCCGGTTGAAACCGGATTATCTCCTGCCACCATTATTTTGAGTGATTCGATTGTCTCCAGGTGAACGGGTATAGGCCTGTCTCTATTTCCGATTAAACGAACAGCTCCGACTGTTTTTATGATCTCAAGATGTTCATGGGGATTGAGATCTGTTTTAACAAAAATATAACCAGGGAAAAGAGGTGTCTTTATCATAACCTTTCGATCACGGCGTCTGCTTTTTACGGTAATTTTTGGTAAAAAAACCTCCAATGATTTTTTGGCCAGGCCTTCATGGACAACATTTTCAAATCTGCTTCGCGTGTACAGTACATACCAAGAACTGGAAAATTTTATTGCTGCCATTTATGTGTACCAATTTTGACTTTTAGTTAGCGTTGATCCATATGTCTGCGCGCGGGGCAAGAGCACAGCCAGCCGAAGATATTGGGCGGAAAGACCATTTATGGACAGCCTCCTGTAGTGTCAACTATGTAATATCGCAAAGATGGCTGTCATTCTTGCGGAAGCCTAAAATCCATAAGCGCCGAAGCAGCCGGAAATACTGGATTCCCGCCTGTGCGGGAATGACAAGTACCTAATACGATATTTCATGCATGACACGACACTAATTAAAGGGAGTTTCCAGTGTACGGTCTGTATGCTTTTTGCCGAGTTTTCCAAGTCCGTAAAGGCTTACCATAAAAGTAAACCGGCTGTCGTCAACTTCTTTTATGAAACCGAGGCCTATAGACCAGCACTGAGCCATATACTCGAGACCTATGCCGGTTTTAATGTTTTTCCCTTCTTTTATGTTACGTTCGTATTCGGTATATACCACAAGGCTGTTTGTTATGTTTACCAAAAGATTTGAATAAAAAGATTTCGACAAGTCCCGTGTGAACCGATACTCTAAAAACAGCCTGTCATCCCGTTTGTCAGAGATGCTTGTCGCAATATTATAAGAAGAGAAATTGTGATCATAGTGGGACCACTCTGCATCCGACTGGATGATGAAATATCTGCCCAGAGCCATGTCAAGTTCACCTGACAAGGGGTAAAACGGTTCTCTTGTCATCTGGTTTTTAAATTCTAATGGATCGTTTTCTCTTTTTTCATTAATATCATAACTCTGTTCGAGCTTAAAGCGGCAAAACTGATGATAGTTGTATTTCAAGGGTTCATCTTTGTTCCTCTCTTTTTTTGATCTTGAAGTAAAGGTATTTGTAATTGAACAAGTGATCAGATTTGTTTTTTTCAGGCGGTCTAAATCATCAAATAAAGGAAATCTGTCTTGATTCTGCTCCGGTATGTACTCATATATGATACGAGGTCTTACATTATGCTTGATCCGGTCAATGCCTTTTAGATTTAAGCCGTAAGTGCTGAATAGATCCGTAGATAGATCCAATTTTAAATCATAGATTTGACGGTAGAAAGCCTTATCTGTTTCCGTTGAATCATCCTCATATTTATCGACATACCATACTGTCTCCCTTATACCTAAAGAAGGTTCAAAGTTAAAATAGTTTTTTAATCGGCATGGAAGATAGAATCTTGGATGAGCATCCAGCCGATGGCCCCTTGAACCATCTTTGCTGAAAAAATTTGTATATTGTGAATTAAGGGTTAAATAAAAGGGAAGGTTTAAAATCTGTTTTTTAGATGAATTAAATTCTACAAACGGCAGTTTCTGAAGGGTATTATCCGGCAAATCCTGGCGACGGTTTATAACGTTGTCATACCATCTCGCCTCTGCATTAAGACTGTATCCAGACCATATTCTGTTTATATTAAGCCGGTTTTCCCTTACAGAATCATCATAGTCATCGAGATCCCTGCCGAAATTTTTGTCAAAATATTTATCAGTTTGATTATATCCTGTATATCCGTATTTAAATTCTTTAAGATAGTCCTGGTCACTTACAATATCTAAGTCGAGTTTTGCATTGAAATCCTTTGGAAGTGCATGGTTAAGCTTCATTCTAAACCAATAGCGGTCGGAATTCGGCCGCAGAAAATCATCATCTTCATATCCATATTCACTGCTTGAATTTTTTGTGCCGTCATCTATCTTTTTATCATTTAAGAAGTCATACATCAATGTTCCTTTCGACTCCTTATCTAAAACATAACGATATTCAAATCCTATCTTATTTCCGCGGCGGCTCATAAAATGTTCGTAAAATGTGGCATCCGAGCTTTCATTTATTGCCCAGAAATAGGGCTGAATATATTCGGCGCCCTTTCGATCTGAATCGCCGAATTCCGGCATTAGAAATCCGGACTGACGTTTTCGCTTTAAAGGAAAAACAAAAAAAGGAGTGTAAACAACGGGAATTTTTTTTACCCAAAGAGCTGCATGCTTAATAAAACCGTATCCTTCCAGCGAGACATCCAGATCTCTTCCGGTTATTTTCCAGGCCGGGCATTCGCCGTCACAAGTTGAAATAGTAGCCTTTTTAGCAGCATAAGAATTTTTGCCAAGCTTTTGGATTCTGTCGCCTGAAATATAAAAATGGTTTTCCTGAACAAAGAGAGAACCATTATATAAGGTTCCTGTTTCAGTGTTAAGATCTATTTCAAGCTTCTCTCCGATCATGATATCATTTCCTGCTGTAAGAAGCACATTGCCGATTGCAACTGCGTTCATATTTTTATAGTCAAACCGGATAAAATTTGATGTCAGCCTTTTGTCTTCTTTTGTTATTATTGCATTTCCACTTGCAATATATTGATCGGTTTTTTCGTCATAGCTGATTTTGTCAGCTGTAATATTCCATGGTTTGTCAGGGCTATCATCAAATTTTTTAGATGAAGTATTTGCCGAAGTATGTTCAGGAATTGAAAATAAGGCAATAAATATAAAGATTATGTAAACAGAATTCCTGAACATATTGGAAAATTTAAAAACAAGAAAAGGGTTTCTAATGAACAGGTATAATAAGTTTGCGTAATTATTTTCCGACATTATATTTGCTTTGTCACGCATTAACATCTAAATTTTGCAAGCTGTGCGGTTAGCAGTTAGCTTTTAGCATTGAGAAGATAATGCGATTGCTCTGCCGTTAGATAAGGATAACATCTTGAATATGAATTAATTTTGCAGTATAAATCTAATTAGAAGCAAAAAGTCAAGATTTCTGTAAAACTAAATGGCATCCTTCATTCTGCAGTTTACATTTTTTCAACATAGACGGATGCCGGCCATTAGCTGTCAGCGTCTGACTATTAGGTAGAAACTTGTATAAAAACGGACTGTTGAGCTAAAACCTAACGGCTAATAGTTAGCCGCACAAGTCATATTTTTTGAGGTATATTATTCCTAAAAGTGTAAACTGCTTTTGGCTTGCTATGAAGGATGCCAGCTAAATCTTTTAAAATTTAGATATTGCCTGAATTTTTCAGGGTAATCATAAAATAATGACGTCTTTTTGAAGCTGATTATACATGATTTAAGTGCTAAAAAATGAATATATTATTAACAAATGATGATGGCATTTATGCCGAAGGGCTCCTGGCGCTTTATAAACGGTTTGCACCGATGCATTGTGTGACCATAGTTGCGCCCGATCGTGAGCGTAGTGCTGAGGGTCACGGGATAACTCTCGGAAGAAAATTTAGTATAACCAGGGTTGTAATTAATGGCAGAGATAAAGGTTATGCTGTAAACGGAACCCCGGCTGATTGTGTTAAGTTGAGCGTTATGGAAATACTGGATGGAAAACCTGATATGGTAATTTCAGGAATAAATGCAGGTGCAAATGTAGGTGTTAACGTAAACTATTCCGGAACCGTTTCAGCCGCCAGAGAAGCTGCTTTATATGGTGTGCCCGCTATTGCTGCATCGATATACGGGAAAAAAACAGACCATTATGATGATGCCGCTCTTTTTATAGAACTGCTTGCGAAAATTGTTCTTGAAAAGGGACTTCCTTTTGGAACTTTTCTTAATGTTAATATACCGAATCTGCCTATAAAAAAGGCCGCAGGGATACAGATAAGCAGACAGGGGATAAACCAGTTTTTAAATTATTTTAAAATAAACCAGGATCTTAAAAAATGTGATTATTACTGGCAGGGGTGTGATTCTCAGAATTATTATGATGATATTGAAATCGATGGTGATGCCTTGTGCAATAATTTTATTTCAATTACGCCGATTAAATGCGATATGACGGATTACAGTCTGTTTGAAGATCTCAAAAAATGGAACATAGATTATGCCAACGACCCCTGAGCTCAAGACTCAGGGGCTTGCAGGGAGACCTGCAGGCCCCTGTTTAAAACTCCCAAATTGACCAGTCTCATTTACATGGCATCGACGCATGAAAAAACAATTCATAAAGTCTATCAAGTCTGGTGATTTTCTTGACGACATTTTTGTATTATCAGAAAAAAACCTGTCTCAGAAAAAGAATGGGGAGAATTTTTTAAATGTTCTTTTGTCCGATAAGACAGGGAATCTAAAGGGAGTTGTATGGGATAATGTTGATCAGATAAATGCAGGGCTGTCTTCAGGCTGTTTTGTTCATGTTAAAGGAAATGTTAACGAATACAGAGGAAATCTTCAGCTTGTAATAAAGAAGTTGTCTGAAATTTCTGCCGGCGGAGTTGATCAGACGGATTTTATTCCTATAACGAATCGCAATATAGATAATATGCTTGATCGTCTTTTAAAGATAACCGCTTCCATTGAGACAGGATATATCAGAAAACTTCTTGAAGCATTTTGGAATGATGCTGAATTTATGGTTAAATTCAAAAAGGCTCCGGCAGCAAAGAAGATGCATCACGCTTATATCGGCGGGCTCGTTGAGCATACACTATCTATGGCATTGCTGGCGGAGAAAATCGCGGGACATTACAGTGGCGTGAACAATGACCTTTTCCTTGCCGGTGCAATTCTTCATGATATTGGAAAAATAAGAGAATTCGATTACAGGTTTAAGATCGATTATTCAGACGAAGGGAGACTTCTCGGCCATATTGTAATCGGTTTGCAGATGATTGATGATAAACTCAAAGAAATAAAAGACTTCCCAGAAAATCAGGCCTTTTTGCTGAGGCATATGATTGTAAGTCATCACGGCTTAAGAGAATTCGGCTCTCCCGAACTACCCAAAACCGTAGAAGCAGTCCTGCTGAACTATATTGATGAGATCGACTCCAAGGTTTTTGGTATCCGTGATTTCATCGCTTCAGAAGATCCGAACGAAACCTGGACATCTTATCATAAGGTGTTCGGACGTCATTTTTATAAAGAAAAGCTGCCGAAAGAGTAACATCTCACCTAAATTCTGCAAGCGCCGCTTTTGCGGAAAATAATGGCGGAATTCCTCTGATTCTGATTCATCAACAGGGGGAATGTTAATTAGATACAGTATTATCAGTTAACAGGCTGAAACATGAGGCAGATATAATCATTTCGCATAATCATTTCGCGAAAACTGAATGCAGGATTTAGATCTCAATAAATTCGGGCAACGATTGGGCAATCCCCCTCAATCCCCTTTTTTAAAGGGGGAAGCATACAGGT
>CAZRLQ010000148.1:0-5744 GCA_964600725.1 uncultured Desulfobacterales bacterium | reverse complement strand
AGAGTTTGTCAGGTAATTTCCTTTGGGAAAAATTGTCGTTTTGCATATGCAGCACAAACAGGGTATAATTGTTGATTATTTCGGTTAAGCCGGAAGCGTTGCATCAAATTCTTTAAGGAGTATTTCTGTAATATTTTTATGAACTTGTGTTACTGTATTATCTTGCAAGGTTTTCAATGAAGATCTGTACGTTATTCTAAAAGAGATACTTTTTTTCCCGGATTTAATAGGATCGCCTTCGTATACATCAAGCAGGTGCAGATTTTCTATCAGTTCATTGTTAAAATTCTTAACACTTTCCAGCACTTTTCTTGATTCAATTCTGTCATCTATAATAATGGTAATATCTCTGTCAATGGCTGGAAATTTTGGAATAGGCTTTGAATGTTTAATGGTGGATACGAGGGGGATGAGCAGATTCAGGTCAAATTCTAAGATAAATGCTTTTTGGTTTATGTTGAAGCTGCTAAGAGATTGAGGATGAACTTCTCCTACAATACCGATATACTGATTGCCGACAAAAATATCAGCACCATATCCCGGCCTTATATGATTCTGTGTATCTGGTATGAAGCTTCTAAATTCTGCTTCATTTATGTCCAGACCCTTTAAAATGCCTTCGGCAATACCTTTTATGTCGTAAAAATCAATATCAACTTTTTTGGTATGCCAGTTAGGACTGAATCTTTCTCCTGTCCATAAGACCGCAAGCATTTCTATCTCTTCTGGAAGTTTATCGGAATTTTTGTTTATAAAGATTTTTCCAATTTCAAACAGCTTAAGGTTTTTTATCTGGCGTGATATATTGCGCTGTGTTGTCTGCAGGAGGCCTGGAATCAAGGACGGCCTCATTGCTGCCTGATCTTCAGTCAAAGGGTTTATAATATCTACCAGATTTCTCCTTTGGTCCTGGGAAGAAAGACCGAGCTGGTCACAGCATCTACTGCCTATAAAGCTGTAATTAATAGATTCAGTAAAACCAAAGCCGACCAATAAACTTTTAATTCTGTTTTTCAGGTCAATCTGTTTGGCGGGTTGTCTTGTTTTGGCTGGTATCATAGGAAATGTTACGGGTATGTTGTCATAACCTGAAAGGCGTGCCACCTCTTCCATTAAATCTACGGTTCTTTCAATATCCACTCGAAAAGAGGGGGGAATAACAATAAGTTGATCATCGTCATTTATTTCAACATTAAACTCGATTGATATAAGAAGTTCTGCAATCTTATTTTGATCCAGACTGGTTCCAAGGAGACGATTTGTTTCAACGGTGCTTAAAATTATTCTCTTTTTTTTCACAGGCTTTGGGTACTTATCAATAACTCCTTCAACTAATCGCCCCTTGCCTATCTCAACCATAAGTTTTGCAGCTCTATTTAAGGCTGCAACTGTTAAATCCGGATTAACTCCTCGTTCAAAACGATGGGAAGCCTCAGTATTTAAGCCTAATTTTTTTGCCGCTTTTCTAATACTTACAGGGTTGAAATAGGCGCTTTCAATAAAAATTCTGGATGTAAGCTCATTGATTTCAGAATTAACCCCACCCATAATACCTGCAACAGCAACTGGTTTTTCTCCATCGCAAATCATGAGAATATCGGAATTGAGCTGACGCTCACAGCCGTCCAGCGTGGTAAATGATTCACCTTCCTTTGATACTTTGACAACAATTCTGCTGTCAGCCAAACAATCAAAATCGAAAGCATGGAGCGGCTGACCGGTTTCCATCAATACAAAATTGGTTATATCAACAATGTTGTTTACAGGTCTCAGTCCTATGGACATTAGACGATCCTGAAGCCAGAAAGGGGAAGGGGCGACAGTTATATCAAAAAGAAGCCGGGATGCATATCGGGGACATAAGTCAGGTGCCTCTATTGTGACGGAAGTAAGATCGGAAATCTTATTACAGCGGTCAGACAGGCTAAAATCAGGATATTTAATGCTTGTCTTTTGAATTGTTGAAATCTCCCGCGCTATTCCAATGATACTGAGACAATCCGGTCTGTTGGGTGTAAGGTCGATGTCAAAAACCATGTCGGAAAGCTTAAGGGCTTTTTCCAGATTTTCTCCTATTGCCAATTTCTTGTCGAGGATCATTATGCCGCTTTTGTCCGTACCTAATCCAAGTTCAGCTTCGCTGCAGAGCATACCCTCTGAAAGCTTTCCTCGAATTGATCCTTTTTCAACAAGAGAACCATCGATAAGTTGTGCACCCGGCAGGGCAACCGGAACAAGTAAATTCTTTTGAACATTGGAAGCTCCGCAAACAACAGGAACAACTTTTTTATCTATATCCACATTGCATAACAAGAGTCTGTCAGCATTGGGATGCGGAACTGTATCAATAATGCGGCCAACAACAACCTTGCTTAAATAATTATAACGATTGTAAACATTCTCAACTTCAAGACCGGCCATAGTAAGTGATTCTGCCAGACGATCTGCTTCCATTTCAACCGGTATATAATGTTTTAGCCAGCTTAAACTAACTTTCATATTAAAACTGCCTTAAAAATCTCAAATCATTTTCAAAAAATTTCCGTATGTCATCTATTCCGTATTTTAACATGGCAATACGTTCGATGCCCATCCCAAAAGCTAAACCAGTGTATCGGGTTGTATCATATCCGACGTTTTCAAATACTGCCGGATGAACCATGCCTGCACCGATAATTTCGAGCCATCCAGTATGTGAACATACCCTGCATCCCTTGCCTTTGCAGATAACACAACGAATATCTACTTCAGCGCTTGGTTCGGTAAAGGGGAAAAAACTGGGACGAAATCTTAGGTCTGTCAGTTCATCAAATATCTGATGAATAAATGTTGTCAGGATTCCTTTAAGATCTCCAAAAGAGATGTTCTCATCAACAAGAAGGGCTTCGGCTTGATGAAACATGGGGGTATGGGTCAAATCCGAATCGCATCGATAAACCTTCCCGGGAGCAATTATTCTAACAGGAGGAGACTGTTTTTCCATTATCCTTACTTGAATGGGGGATGTATGGGTTCTGAGAACAATATTGTCAGCAATATAAAAAGTATCCTGCATGTCTCTTGCCGGATGATTTTTTGGAATATTAAGTGCTTCAAAATTGTAATAATCTGTTTCGATTTCGGGGCCTTCGGCAATATCAAAACCAAGCCTCGCAAAAATATCACAAATCTGCTGTGTAATTTGCGTTATTGGATGTAAAGAACCCGCAAAAGTTATTCTTCCTGGAAGCGAGACATCGATCCATTCATTTTTTTTGACGGCCTTTGTTTCAAATTTACTTAAAGCATTTTCAAATTTAACCTTAAGGTTCTTTTTTAACTTATTTGCCTTTTTCCCAATTTCGGGTTTTATTTCGGCCGGAAGTTTTGAAATATTTCTTAAAAATTGAGTGACAATTCCTTTACGTCCCAGATATCGAATAGAAAGATCGCTTATACTTTTGGCGTCAGATGCTGTTTTTAGAGCGTTTAATGCCTTTTGTTCAATCAGTTCCAGTTCTTTTTCCGCAGATGTTTTGTTTTTCATTAATATTATTGCCTATCGGGTCAGTCGTAAACCGTTTTTAATTCATCATTCATAAATCCTGTCTATATGCGGATAGGGGGCTGCCTGGAAATGAAAAATTTTTTGCAGGGTCAAGAAAGGCGAAGATTTTAACTGCTTTGAATACACCCAGGTATTTTGAGGATTAAAATTTTCGCCCGACCTGTCTGCGCGCGCATGCCTGTCGCGGGTGCGGCGCAGACAGAGACACGGACAGGCAAACCTGTCTGCCGACAGGCAGGCGCAGCGATTGCGGAAAATAACCATTCCCGGAGAGCCTCCTGTTAATTAATTTCCTCTGCCATGGCTAGAGAAGATTTAAGACGTAAGACGAAGAAAATGGAGTTGCTTCCAGCAGCCTTTAAAGCTGCTGTGAAGCTATTTTTACTATTTGAGAAAATCCGGCGGGGTCAGATATGGCCAGCTCTGCAAGTACCTTTCGGTCAAGCTTTATCTTAGCGGATTTTAGCCCGTGAATAAATTTACTGTAATTTAAATCATTCATTCGTACAGCAGCATTAATTCTTGCGATCCACAATTTTCGAAAATCGCGCTTGCGCACCTTACGGTCTCTATATGAATACATTAGTGCTTTGTCTACTGCATCTGCTGCGGTACGGAATAACTTGCTGCGACCGCCTCGAAAACCTTTGGCCAATTTTAAAATCTTTTTCCTGCGCCTTCTCGCTTTAAAACCTCTTTTAACACGCATAATTCTTCTCCAGATACTTTTCCTGATTCTTCAGCAATCCTAATATTGTTCGTTTTAGTTAGTGTCCGTCCATAAAGCAGGATAGTTTGTCGGGCAAAATAGCCATTTATTGATGGGCACTAGTTAATTAGGAAGAAGCAAGCTTATTACTTTTTGGTTTGATTTATCGATTGTTTGGCTTTGTCTTAATGATCTTTTACGCTTGGTGGTCTTTTTTGTTAAAATATGATTTGAATAGGATTTGGAAAAAACGAATTTACCTGTTCCCGTTTTTCTAAAACGCTTTGCCGCAGCTCGATTTGTTTTAATTTTTGGCATTATTTTTCTATCCTTTAACTTTTTATGGCCTTTAACTTTCAACGAACTCAACTCGCAGGAAGTTCCGTAAGCAGCTTGATACGTCGTGGACTATTTTACCGGTGCTTATGCTTATGGTATTGATCAAGTTCATTGCTCATAGGATGCCGCTTGCAGCATAAACCGGCTTTTTATGGAAAGCCGCAGGACTAAGGCAAAATAGCATCAGTTTCTATCTTTCAAAAAATAGGTGGCGATAGCAAACTGTATATAAGCCCACGCCACTTTAGAGTCAGCGAGACCTTTGCAAAACGCCCCCTTTTGCCTGATTTCGGCGTCAGACTCAAATTTTAATTCTCAAAATACAGGGTGTATTCCTGTGGTTAAAATTTTCGTCTTTCTTGAAAGTAAGCGAAATTGAATATTTTTCAAGACAGGGTCTTAGACAAAACAATAATTAAATTTTGCCGACGATTATTTTGGAGATAAAATCATAATCATAGTACGTCCTTCAAATTTTGGATATTGCTCTATGTTTGCGATCTCAGCTGTTTCCTCTGCAATTTGTTGAAGCAAATCCTTGCCAACATTTGAAAGCGTAATTTCCCGACCTCTGAAAAGAACTGTTACTTTGACCTTATCCTTTTTTTTAAGAAATTTTTTAACATGGGCCATCTTAACCTGAAGATCGTGATCTCCGGTTTTAGGCCGGATTTTTATTTCTTTAAGCTGAAAACTGCTCTGTTTCTTTTTTGCCTCCTGCTGCTTCTTGGTTAGTTCGTATTTGTAACGGCCGTAATCCATTATCTTGCAAACAGGGGGAGTTGCATTTGGTGAAATTTCCACCAGATCAAGGGAATAATCATTAGCAGTCGCAAGTGCCTTATATATTGGGACAATACCAATTTGATTGCCGTCAGGGTCAATCAGCCTTACTTCTTTTGTTCTGATGTTACGATTAATATTCGTTTTATCTGCGTTGGGTCTGTTTGTTTGCCTCGATTTATTTATCTTCTTTCCTCCCGAAATATTTCGAAACTTAAAAAATTGCCAAAGGTCGCTTATTTGATTTGTTTAATCTATTTTCAACATGAATTGAATATCTTACACTTTAACCTAAATCCTGCAAGCGCCGAGTTTGCCGAAGACCTGCCTGCGGCAGGCAGGTGCAGGGCGGCAGGGGCGCAGACG
>CAZRLQ010000147.1:0-5771 GCA_964600725.1 uncultured Desulfobacterales bacterium | reverse complement strand
ATATGGTGCCCATGCCTTGCAGCCAAATCTGTAATTTTCAAGAGAAATGGTAACTATAACGGCCATCTTTGCGACATTACATAGATGACACAACACTATCAAGACGTCAGCTAAATAGAACCTATCTTGAATTTTATATCTTTAACCAGTTTTTTTCCAAAGGAATTATTTAATTTTTCAATAATATTTTCTTTAAAAAATTGAAGTTGATGCATCCATGCTGAGCTATTAACATTCAAAAGAAGAATATCTCCTTTAAATGCTGCCGGCCTGGCATTTTCCGCAATAGATTTTTCCATTACATCATTCCATACGCTCCAAACCTTTTTCAGTTCTTTATCAGGTTCATGATTAAATCTGTTTAAAATTTTCTCTATAATCCCACCAACATGCAAAAGTTCATTATTTTTTGTTCGTTTTGATTCCATATGTCATAAGTTTCTCCACTATTGTTATTTCAACATGAATTAATCGATTAGCCGTTAGTGGCTAACTGTCAGCATTGAAAAGAGATATATAGATGTCCATATAAATAATTTCACTGCGTTATCGGTAGCAGGAGTATGTGACCATCCAATATAGAATATTACCCTGATTTCTTATAATATGACATAGCTTCCGGTATTAATGCTTTTATATTCATAATTCTTTTTTCATCTGAAGGGTGAGTGCTCAAAAATTCCGGCGGCGCTTCTTTGCCTTTCTTCTTTGCCATTGCTTCCCAGAAGCTAATGGCTCTATTGGGATCATAGCCCGCCATAGACATAAATATCAAACCAAGATGGTCGGCTTCATTCTCATGAACCCGACTATATGGGAGTATAACGCCAAATTTAGCGCCTAAGCCAAAAGCCGTCATCCAAAGCTGTTTTGTCTCCGCAGGATGTTTATAAAATGCCGTTGAAAGCGCTATGCCTCCCATTTGTACAATTAAACCCTGACTCATTCTTTCGTTGCCATGCTTGGCTACCGCGTGAGCTATTTCATGTCCCATCACAACCGCTAAGCCATCTTCATCTTCGGTAACGGGTAAAATTCCCGAATAAACCACAACTTTTCCTCCAGGCATACACCATGCATTAACCTCCTCATTTTCCACAAGATTAAACTCCCACTTATAATTTTTCAGCTCATGAGACATATTTTTCTGGGAAAAATACTGTTCAACGGCTTTTTGAATCCTCTTACCGACTTTTTTAACCATTTGAGATTGCTGCAAATTATTGCTAAGCTTATTGTTTTTCAAAAATTCGTCGTATTGTTGAAAACTCATCGAAAGCATGCTTGAATTTGAGACTAAATTTAATTGCTTTCTGCCGGTAAGCGGGACTGTACTGCAAGAGAGCAAAAAAAATGAAATTAACAAAAAAAAACTGATGAAAAATTTGATATGTTTCATTCTATATTCTCCACTGATGTAAAACTTATGGTAACTTCTCAAAAGGTTAGGGCAACGATGAGAACTTCCCCCTTTGAAAAAGGGGGAAGTTCATAAGGAGCCCGAACTTATTGAGAGATTATATGTTATTTATGAATCTGTTAATTTATGTAATATCGTAAAAATAGCCGTTATTTGAGCGGAAGATTTAATCTATAAGCGTCTAAATAGCCAAAACACTTGCCTCCTTCACGAAAATGACAAGTGCCTGATACTATATTTAATGTATGACACGACACTAATAGCTGTGTAATCCCGGCAAAAGATTTACTCCAAAATATGTGAAAATAACCGCCATAAAACCCATGATTGAAAGATAGGCGATACGCTTGCCATACCAGCCCCGAATCAACCTGGCATGAAGCAAGATGGCATAAACAAACCATGTAATCAGCGACCATGTCTCTTTTGGGTCCCATCCCCAGTAACGTCCCCAAGCCGAATTAGCCCATACAGATCCTGTTATTATTCCAATTGTAAGAAATAAGAAACCAAACATTATCATTTGATGAGTCAGCTCGTCCAATATCCTTGTTTTTGGAAAATGATCTACAAAAAAATCTTTAGACTTTGAGTCCAGTTTAGTTAAAAGGTACATTAAGCTTAAACCGCATGCAATGGCAAACGAAGCATAACCGATAAAGCAGGTAATGACGTGGGCAATCAGCCAATTGCTCTTTAGTGCGGGAACCAAAGGCTGAATACGATCATTTATATTTGTGGAAAGTGAAGCATACGCCATTGCAAAAAAAGCCATAGGCGTGGTAAATGCACCAATGATATGGTATTTGTATTTGTATTCAACGAAAAGATATATAACACCAATCGTCCATGAAAAAAAAATTAGGGACTCATACAGGTTTGAAAGGGGAGCATGGCCGATTCCAAGTTTGTATGATTCAATCCATCTCATTATTATACCGGTTGTGTTGCATATTACTCCTGTAATAGCAATTACAGTTGCCAGTTTTCCCGCTGATTTTATCTTAAAAATCCAGGAAGTCAGATATAAAAAGGCTGCAAGCCCGTAGATAAAAGTCGTAATTGATAATGCCATTGAACTGTTCATATTCTTCCTCTTTTTGCTTTAAACTGAGTTAAGCAATTTTCCGCCTGATCCGATCTGATTTCTTGCGTATCAAGTTTAAGACCTTTAAAAAAGCCCCCTTTGCTCCAAACCGGTCAAACAGCGCGAAATTTTATTTAACCGGTTTTCTATCCCCATACTGCTCTTGTTGTTGGTACCGGAAACCATAATTTTGCTCTTGTTGTCATTTTCAGTCACTTCAATACAGATCCTTTGATGAGACATGAAAAAAGTTATGAAACATCCAATGATCATTATAATAAAACCTGTGTAAACAACCGGAACGCCAGGATCTTTTGTTACCTGAAGATAGGTATAATAACGAGTTTCTTCACCCGAATTCAAAAAATGACCCCTATTCCCACTTTGGCTGACTATCGATATAGCCATATTACCATTTCTCATCTTATCAAAATTTGGAAACCGCAAGGGAAGTAAGACTTCAACAGGACTTCCGTCAACCGGCGTTAAAACTCCCAAATATACTTCTCCGATCTTCATGCCTTTAAAATCGGCTGAATCCATGAAATCTTTGATAACGAACTTTCCAACACCTTCGGGAAGTTCTATTGAACGACCGATAACCGTTGTTTCCTGATAATTTATCCCGGTTTCTTTACTTATAATATTCAATATAATCATATCTGAGGGATCTTTTTTTGAAAAACTCTTTTTTGGAGAAATTTTACTTGGAGGCAGTTTACCGTATCTCGACTGGAATATATTTATTCCCTTGTATCGAAGCGGATCATTTACGATTATATCTTTTTTTAAAACAGGTTTGCCGTTTTCGATAATTGTTAAACTGGAGCGAAATTCTTTAGGGGCACCATTATCGTAAAAACTGACATTAAAATCATCGCACCGGATTCCAAAATCAAGATAATGTATATTGTCTGTATTTTTTATTCTTATACTGCTTCTCGTCTCACCTTCAGGTATGTCGGTATAGCCTTCAAAACCGGCTAATGAACCGATCAGACTGCCAAGTAGCAATAGTATTACACTAACATGTACAATATAGGGTCCAAAACGTGTCCATCTGCCCTTTTCAGCAAAAAAACAAAATCCATCCGCGGTCTCTTCGATCCTGATGTAACCGAAGCTTTTGGGAATGGCGGGTTCATATAATTTTTTCAATTGATCCGGTGAAAGTCTGCTGGTAAATTCTTTCCTTTGAGAAAGCTTTCGAAATCTTGTGACATTAAATGACGGGATCTTGACAAACACAATTTTCCATGGGATAGAAATTCTTTCTATAGAGCAGACAATTATATTTACTGTTAACAAAATAAGCAGAAGCTGAAACCACCAGGAATGGTACATGTCAAATACATCTAAAAATGAAAAAATCGTGTAGCAAAATTCACCATATGCCTGCAAGTATGCTGCAGAACTTTTATTTTGGGGAATGACAGTACCGATAATAGAAGTAGCTGCTAACAAAGAAAGTACGGCAACAGTCAGTTTTACTGACGCGAAAAATTTCCACAACCTTTTAAAATTAAAATAATCAGAAGAGATCGACTCTTTTTTCATCATATATCCTCTCATAACATAATTATTTTTTTATACCAAAACAGATTTTTTGAAGCAAGAAAAGATATATAACCCATCTCAGAGAGATACTCTTTTTTGAAAATTTTTGGGAATACTGCACATTTGACATCCATTTAACGTGTCTGGTTGCAGAGTGCGTGTCACCGCAAGCCGTCTGCTTTAGCTGACAGTAGTTGACAAAAAGTAGCTTATATTTTCTTTCTCGTTCCTGCGCTCTTTGCGTGGGAATGCATACCATACGGGTTTCCACGCAAAGAGCATGGGAACCAGGCTAAAAGCGATATCCCTGCCTGCTTGCAGGAGGGTAAAAGTATAAACCAGTTTGAAGGACGCCAAAGCAGCTTATACTTTTTGAAAATAATATTTGATTATATTAACTATTTACACTGAAAGTCGATTCCCGCCTTTGCTGGAATGACAAGTGCCTGATACGGTGTTTAATGCATGACACGACACTTAGGAGGCTGTCCTGGAATGGCTATTTTCCGCGATCTCTGTGCCTGCCTGTCGGCAGACAGGCCTGGCCTGTGCGTGTCCCTGTCTGCGCCGCAACCGCGACAGGCAGGCGCGCAGACAGGTCGGATTCTAATCCTCAAAATACGCAGATGTATTCAAAGCGGTTAAAATATTCGCATTCCTTGACCTTGCAAAAATTTCTCATTCTATAGAACAGCCTCCTAAATAAACAAAATATTCGATAAACAATATTCGAAAGCGAATCTATCCCATGATCAAGGTAAAAAATTTAACAAAATATTTTGGCACAATAAAGGCTGTGAACAATCTCTCCTTTGTTGTTAAAAAAGGAGAAATATTGGGTTTTCTGGGGCCAAATGGTGCCGGCAAGTCTACTACCATGAGAATGATTACCGGATTTCTTCCACCTTCCAGTGGCAGCGCTGTTGTCGGGGGACACGATATAATCGAAGATTCAATATCCGCCAGAGAAAAGATCGGATATCTGCCTGAAAACGCACCAGTATATCCGGATATGTCTGTCATCAGTTACTTGAATTTTTGTGCTGAAATCAGGGGATTTTCCGGATCAAGCAAAAGAAAAAAGGTAGAAGAAACAATAGATAAATGTTTTCTTTCCGAGGTGAAATATCAAATAATAAACACTCTCTCGAAAGGCTTCAGGCAAAGAGTATGTTTTGCCCAGAGCATTATTCATAATCCGGAATACTTGATATTTGATGAACCGACAGATGGACTTGATCCAAACCAGAAACATGAAGTCAGACTTATGATCCGCGACATGAGTGAAGAAAAGGCAATTATTCTTTCAACCCACATCCTGGACGAGGTTGAAAATGTCTGCACGCGGGCCATAATTATTTCAAACGGAGCAATTGCAGTCGATGACACACCGGATAACCTCAAGGCAAAATCACCGGTTCATGGTGCGGTATCCCTCACACTTGCCGACACAGATACAAAAGAGCTGAGTTCTTTTTTATTGAAACTCAGCGGTGTAAAATCGATCAAGGTTCTTGAAAATAAAGATGATAATGAAACAGCCGTTTTAGTTTATCCTGAAAATACCAAAATTTCATTAGCAGAAAGGATTATGCCCCCATTACTTGAAAATAATTATAAGGTAAAATCGATATTTGTACAGCAGGGGCGTCTGGACGAAGTCTTTCGGTCAATAACTGGAGATAGTGCCTAAAGTGAACTAAAGTG
>CAZRLQ010000146.1:0-5786 GCA_964600725.1 uncultured Desulfobacterales bacterium | reverse complement strand
TTTACAAGCTGTCTGCTTTACCTGCCTGCCGCAGGCAGGGCTGACAGTAGTTGACATCAGCTAAATTCTTAAATCCAATATCTTGCTTGTTTACATAAGATAGGGAAAAAATGGCATCCTTCAACCCTGTCTGCAAAGGGCAGGTAAAGATGAAGGATTTAGAAAAAATGAATCAGAACATTTTTCTACATATTTTCGATATAGCCGGCCAGCAGGTCTCCCACCTCTTTGGTGGTGTATCCCATCTTGCCTGCCGCCACATCTTTTATGTCATCACGCAGCGTTTTGATTACTCCTTGCTCGATAAAAGAAGCCGCTTTTTGTTCACCTAAGGTTTCAAGCATAATCTGAGCCGCTGAAATGGCCGCGATAGGATTTATTATCTGCTTCCCGGTATACTTTGGCGCAGAACCCCCTATCGGTTCAAACATGGAAACACCATCCGGATTAATATTTGCACCCGCGGCAATTCCCATGCCTCCTTGAATCATTGCTCCAAGATCGGTTATGATATCCCCGAACATATTATCTGTTACGATAACATCAAACCATTCCGGATTTTTTACCATCCACATACAGATAGCATCAACATGCGCATAATCTGTCTCAATATCGGGATACTCTTTTGCAACTTCATTAAAAGTCCGTTCCCACAGGTCAAATGCAAAGGTAAGTACATTGGTTTTTCCGCAAAGTGTCAGTTTTTTAGCCTTGTTGCGTTTGCGGCAATATTCAAAAGCATATCGGATACACCTTTCAACCCCTTTACGTGTATTTATGGATTCCTGCGTTGCAACTTCATCTAAAGTGCCCCGCTTTAAACATCCGCCCGCGCCCGCGTAAAGACCTTCCGTATTTTCACGCACAACAACGAAATCAATATCTTCAGGCTTCTTTTCCTTCAATGGTGTATCAACACCTTCATACAGTTTAACCGGTCGTAAATTTATATACTGGTCAAAATCAAACCTGAGCTTAAGCAGGATACCTTTCTCAAGAATACCCGGTTTTATATCCGGATGACCAATTGCACCTAAATATATTGCATCTGATTTAGCAAGTGAATCAATCACTTCGTCCGAAAGGATCTCACCTGTGGCCTTATAATGCTCACCACCTATATTGTAATAAGTAAAATTCAAGCCAAAACCACATTTTTTTGCCAGAGCATCAAGAACTTTTACACCTTCGGCAACAACTTCAGGACCTGTGCCGTCACCTGGAATCACAGAAATTTTATACTCTTTCGACATAATAATAAACCACCTTGCTCACATTGTTAGAGATTCTTGACTAAATTACTCTTAGTTAGTAACTGAAGCTCACGCTTTTGAGCCGATTTGTCAGCTTTAAAACAGCTTCTTAACTAATAAAATCCTCATTTAACATTATAATATGCGATACTTGGGCATTTCACTTTTTTCCGGGCCCCTATATTGAATTTGAGCTATGATTTTCTAACTTATATATGTTATCTTTTTTTATTTTTGTTTTTTTAATAATTTGTAATATGGAGGTAAATGAACCTGAAATAACATAAGCAGATGCTATAATAAAAAGTGCAATCATCGGCTGAGCAGCAATGAAGATCAATATCAGAACTGCTTTGACCAGCACGTTGAAATTCATTCTTTTAAAAAGCTCGGGTCTCTTAAAACTGTTGTATTTTATGGTGCTTACCATTAAAAACGATAAAATATAGAGCATAATCAGAAGCATTATAGGGTTTACGTCTCCACCTATTCCAAACCTGTAAAAAATCAATACAGTTGTCGCATTCATACCTGCACCGGCAGGTATGGGAAGCCCTACAAAATGATCACTGCTGATCTTATTCGTTTGCGTGTTGAAACGCGCCAGGCGGAGAGCACCGCATACCATAAACAGAAAAGCGGCAAGCCATCCCATTCTTCCCAATGGCTTAAGTGCCCATAAGTACATCATCAGTCCGGGTGCAAGACCAAAGGATATAAGATCTGCGAGTGAATCGTATTCTATACCGAATTTGCTTGTCGTATTTGTAGCACGTGCAATTTTGCCGTCCAGTGCATCAAACAAGATTGCAATAATAATCGCTACAGCCGCAGCAAAAAAGTTGCTGTTTATTGAGGATATAATTGCATAAAAACCGCAAAAGATATTAAGGGATGTAAATATATTAGGCAAAATGTATATCCCTTTCCGGAGCCTGTCTTTTTCAAACCTTTTTTTTCTTTTCATGACAAATATCCTACGATGGAAGAACCGGCTGTTACTCTATCTCCGACAGACACGTTTAATTTTGTATCAGCCGGCAGATAAAGGTCTAATCGTGATCCAAAACATATCATGCCGAACCGCTGGCCACGGGTTACGGCTTCGTCTTCTTGCACTTTGCAAATAATCCGCCTTGCAATCAAACCCGCTATCTGGACAAAACAAATTTTTTTTCCTTCTTCTGTTTCAAGAAAAACAGCATTATGTTCATTCTCTTTTGAAGCCTTATCCAGATTTGCAGAAAAAAACTTTCCGGGGAAGTAATTGATATTTCTCACGATTCCTTCATAAGGAATACGATTTACATGAACATTAAATAATGACATGAAAACACTTATTTTCAAGCAAGGTTCTTCAAAAAATCTGTTGACTGCCAGATTTTCCGCACTGACCACTTTTCCGTCGGCTGGTGAGACGATGGCATTGTCAGCAGTGGGGACAAGACGATCAGGATCTCTGAAAAAAAAACATATAAAAAATGTAAGAGCGAGAAATAACAATGCCGGAAACACAAGATTCAAAAGAGCAAATACCAGAGTCGTAAAAACTGCGGCAAATATTATGCAATATCCATCTTTTGCAACAGGAAACGCTTTTTGTACAGGAGATTCAGGCCATATAAATTTTTTCATTTAATTTACTACTCACTTTGAGTTAAATTTTGTGTATTTTTGTATAAAGTAACTTTTTTGCTTTATCCTTAGCATGCATATTAAAAATAAATTTTTCACCAGAGACATGTGAGAAATCAGGGATAGTGTTCAATCAAGCGCAACGCATTAATTGATTTTAAATTAAAAAATTAGGGGGAGACAGGACTTTTTGATCTGCGTTCATATCATCCTGACAATAAATTGTCGGACTATTTTCGAATGTCCATGACGGGACAAAACGATGCTTCCTCCAATTCGTAAATACGCACGCCATGAACTATTATTGCGGATTGATGATCTCTAACCTATTAATAAGTTTGACTGAAAAATGGAAATCCCTGTTGCGTTTGAGACAACACTGATAACATGACCAAGCTGAAAGAACGATCAACAAAATAATTCTGACTTACTCCTTTGTTATGTAGAAGGTACCAGTGTCATAAAGACCGCCGTTAACCAGTTCGTAGTAGAAGCCTATGATAGTGTTGTCAATCAAAACTCCTTCTGAGAATATGTCTATGATATAACCCCAAGCATTATAGGAAGCCTCAATATCTATATTCTCATCCACTGCTGTGCCGGTGAATGGAACGGTCTTGAGGTCACCAAAATCGGTATCGTCAATATCCATAGTTCCTGTCAGCAGATCGCTGTTCTGCACCATGCTGAGAACTATGTCACCCCAGGAATAACCATCATCGCTGATCCATTCGCCGTGCCAGATGCCCGTCAGATCAGAAGAGTGGGCAGCGAAGCTAACGAGTGGAACGGCAGGGGCGAAAAGCAAATTTGAGCTGTCACTATTGGCACATATTACGATTCCACCCATTGCTGAAACCGAAGATACTGCAATAATCTTTTTAACCTCACTCACTTCCAGGGCAGGAAACCATTTGGAATAAGTGCCGACCACCTTGCTCAAACCAGGAATACTGATCGTAGTGTTGTCCAGTACCTCCCCGTCGCCAAGAGCGTAGAGCTGTACTGTTGCCGTCAAAGTTCCGTAGTTGCTCAGGGCAATACCTTTTGAGACAATAGCTTTGCTGAAATCACTGAACAGGAAGGCCAGGACTGCATTTTGATCTTCGGTCAAAAGAAATTCCGCAACGCCGCCGCCATACACATTTTCATAGGAGAGTCTAAAAATGAGCGTTTCACTGGTGTAGCTGATTTCGCCGGTTTGCGCATTAGCGTTTAATTGTTTCAGTTTTAAGACCTTCTCTCCTAGCTTGGCGACAGTTTGTTGTCCGCTGTAAACCTGAGTACCGGTACTATCGTAAAGAGTAATTGTTATTGTTGCCGGCAGCAGACCGGTATTATCAATCGATAGATAATCATTCCAATTCGCTGCTCCACCGGTTAGGTGCGGTATGCAGACTTTGGCTGCTTGAGCTGGTCCTGCAACCACAAAAGTTAAAAAAAACAACAAGCAAGCAAAAACAAAACGCAAAGAATTTTTTATGGCTCCATCCCTCTTTCTCAAGTCCATGTTTAAAATCTCAAAGGTCGTTGTCTCCCTGACTTCACACAAAGCCGTTATTGGACAATGTATGATAGGGCAAGAAACTGCCAGCGGAATGGCATGCTGATTCAAAAAACAGCAATATAATCAGCACAAATTTTTGCCGAGATCAAGAAAAAGTAACGATCAAATTTTTGATTTACCAAATATTGACACGATTCATCCTCTTCTTTTTTTGACTTAATATTTATGTTTATTCCATCATTTTTCTCTGTTATTTCAAATTCCAACGGCAATATTTTTTAAATATCGCTATATCTGTGTCCAGCTTTCTCCCTTCATATATGACTCTTGATTACATGTAATAAATAAGCAGAGTTATATTTTCGTCTTTCCTGATAATTTTGATATCAAAATGAAATCTTATTGTCAATTATGAGTTTTAAATGGTTCAAAAAAGTAAAATGTTCAAAGAAGCGCTCAGAGCAGATTCAACTGAGCATCAGGTTTTCGTATATAATGCGGCACCAGTTTAGCGATATTATCTGCATCATTGATTTCAAACCTCTTCAAACCTATATTTGCTACTGCTGAAGCTAAAATTGTATTTTGACAAGGAGATGCAAAAAAGGCCATCTCACCAAGTCTGTTTACAATGATTTTTTGGTAAAGCAAAGCACCGTTTCCAACAAAGATGCATGGTTCATTAATTCCATCTATGGATTTATCAGGCGGCGACACCTGTTCTTGAATCTCTTTTCTTAATTTGCCGTCTTCAAACCTGTATCGAGAAAAATAGACTTCTTTTCTTCTGGCATCTAAAAGTGAACAGATGAGCTTGGATGAAAAAGAAAATTGGCAGGCAAGCGCATCAAGACTTGAAACGCCAACGACCGGTTTGCCGGATGCAGCAGCAAAGCCCTTTACAGTGCTTAGACCGATCCTTAGCCCGGTGAATGTGCCTGGGCCTTTGGTTACTGCAAAACCGTCAATCTCTGATATGGTGAGTTCAGAAAGCCTGATTGCCGTATTTATCATTTCCATCAAATGAGTCGAATGGGTTTTTTTGCTGACCAATCTCAGTTCGGACAATAGAGACCCTTTATCAACGATTGCAACACTGCAGCTTTTTGTTGAGGTATCGACGGCAAGTATTTTCATAGGCTCATTTTATAGTCTTAACGGGGTGGAAAGAACGCAAATTTTTTTATAACTTCTCAAAAAGTCAGGGCAATGATGGGAAAATTTCCTCAATCCCACTTTTTCAAAGGGGGAGACATAGAGGTGCCGAACTTATTGAGAAGTTGGGGTTGGTCATAACATCGGTCATTAAATCTCTAACAGGTGCAATACAAAAAAGTTATACCTAAATCCTGCATTCAGTTTTCGCGAAATGATTATATCTGCCTCATGTT
>CAZRLQ010000145.1:0-5957 GCA_964600725.1 uncultured Desulfobacterales bacterium | reverse complement strand
TTAACGCTTGAGCTTATTTACAAGCTGTCTGCTTTAGCTGACAGTAGTTGACTAATCTTCCTGCTTCGATGGCCATTTTGTTTGGTTGAAAAGGAGATAAGCCTTGAGCGATCAAATCTGCATTTATGAAGTTCAGACATTTGGCCTCAACCGGAAGTAACTCACTGGCAAATGTTGTTTTTCCTGCACCATTAGGTCCAGCTATGACGTAACATCTATTTTTCAACGGAAAAATCTTTTTCTACGTCAAATACGTCAGGGTGTTCGTTGTCATCGAAACAATATTTATGGGTAGCATAACTTTCTCCAAGAGTTTTTTTGCTAATATATGAATCGGAGTGATAAGAATGAAAAAACACAATAAGTACGCACTCTTGGGGTTAAAGGCTTTAGAGCGGGCTGCTGCAAAGGTTGCGGAAAATGCGAGAAAAAATAAATATAAAATTCCAGTATGGAAAAATGGGCGTATTGAATATGAAATACCTGCAATAAGCACCGAACAAGCCGGTGCATCCGATACTAAAAGCAGGGACATTTAAGAAATCGCGGGGTTTTGCTAAGGGTTTTTCATTATGCAACTGCATGTTTCCGGTTATTTTTTTCGCATGCCTTGATCTCGAACGAAAATCCTCGTAAGTCAACTGACTTATAGACTAAGGAGAGAAGATTATGAAACAAAAAAGTAAAATTGCATCGAATATTACACAACTTGTAAAAGAACTTACCTATCCTGAAGATGTAGCAGAAAAACTGGTTCAAATCGTATATGGCTGGCTGGATGAAACCAGTAAGGGAAAACCTTTTATCGATCTTTGGGCAGATGTTCTTCAGTCAATGAAAAACCGGTATGATCGGAAAGAGGTGCCCCTTGAAAAGCTTGTCGAGATTGAACAGATTGTCATTAGAAATATGAGTGTAATGATAAAAAAGGAATTTGAATTTGATAAAGAGGAAAAATGTTTTGATTTGGCCGATGTTGTCAAATATAAACAGGCCCAGTGCCTCAGTTATACGATACTTGTCTATATTCTGGGTATATCTATGGGCTTTTTAGTTTCGCCCCTAATCGTAACCGAGATAGTTCTTGCCGATGAACTGCCGATCGGAAGAGGGCATAATGCCTGTCTGTTTAAACTGGCTGATGGACGTATGATGATGGTCGATCTGGCTGTAGGGCCTATTATCAGTCAGCCGTTTAATCTGGAAGAAACATTTATAAAAAAAGGGGATCACTGGGAACTGATAGATGATCAAAATCCCCTGCTATTAAACAGAAGGTTTACAATTACAGATCAAGACAGTCTGGTTGCCTGCATCTATTTAAACAAGGGAAAATTAGCCGGCCCCGAAGAAGCGATTCAACATTACGATCATGCCCTTAAGTTAAATCCGGGATATTCTGAAGCATTCAGCAATAAAGGGATAGCCTGTGAAAAATTAGGGCGGCTCGATGAGGCTGTTTCATGTTATGATAAGGCACTTGAACTGAATCCAAAAGATTCGAGAACCTATTATAACCGCGGAGGGGTAAAGGTGCTGCGCAAAGAGTACAACCAGGCGGTAAATGATTATAATCAGGCCGTTTCCTATCACAAGAAATTTCCGGAAGCTTATCTGAACCGGGGCGTTATTTACGGTAATCTGGGGAATTACGAGGAAGCCATTTTTGAATATAACAAGGCTCTTGAACTGCATCCTGATTACGGAAAAGCCTATTTTCACAGGGGAACAACCTTTATTTCTTTACAATCATACGCAGAAGCAATAGCTGACTTGACCCGGGCAATAGAAATTGTTCCGGATTTTGCTGAAGCTTATTATAATAGAGCTGTTGCATATAATAATATCGGTGAAACTTCAAAAGCCGTGGAAGATTTTGCCAAGGTTAAAAAACTTTATCCCGAACTTGATATGAATATCGATAACTTGCTGAAAGAGGGTTGATACGGAGACATAGTTATGAAATCTACGAATACATATAAAGTCAAATTCCTTCCCCACCAGAAGGAACTAACTGTAAATGATGGAGATAACCTTATCCATGCTGCTATGGAGGCAGGGGTTCATATTAACGCTTCATGCGGAGGAGAAGGTTTGTGCGGAAAATGCCGGGTTATCATTGAACAGGGGGATATTGAAGGAGGGATTTCAGAAAAGCTAAGTGATGAGGATCTGAAAAAAGGATATCGTCTGGCCTGCCAGACAGCAATAAAAAGCGACCTTATTGTACGTGTCCCTGTGGAATCGGAGGTTGATGCAAGCGTGCTTAACATGCAGAGCACACCCAGGCTGGCCGCTCGTATCAAGCAGATGGATTTTAACGAATTAAAGGAAAAGGGACTTTTTGTTCCTCCTGTTGAAAAGATATATCTGGAGCTTCCTGAACCGACCCCCCAATCCAACCTGCCCGATGTGACGAGGCTGATCAGTCATCTGAAAATGTATCATGACGAGCATCGTCTTGTGGTCGATCTTTCTGTTATCAGGAAAATACCTGATATTTTAAGGGAAAATGCTTTTAAGATTACAGCGACACTGGCACGTCCTGTCCAGGAAGGAAGAAAAACACATATTATCAATGTTCAGCCGGGTGATACAACTCAAAGGAACTATGCCATTGCCGTTGATGTCGGAACAACAACGATTTACGGTCAGTTGATCGATCTTGTATCCGGTAAAGTCCTGGCTGAGCATGGCGATTTTAACGGACAGATCAGTTATGGCGAAGATGTCATCAGCAGGCTCATATTTGCAGAGAAACCCGGAAATCTGGAAATACTTCATAAAGTTGTTATTAAAACGATTAACAAGATAATACACAGGATTGTTACGGATTCCAAGATAGACAGGGAAGAGGTATCCACGATAACACTTGCAGGCAATACGACAATGACTCAGCTTTTGTTGAAAATAAATTCAAAATATTTAAGGCTGTCTCCATACGTGCCTGCTTCAACTATCTATCCGCCGATAAAGGCGGCAGAGCTCGGCATACAGTTAGGAGATCATGTGACAGCGCTGGTATATCCGGAGATTTCGAGTTACGTGGGCGGTGATATTGTAGCCGGTGTTATGGGATCAGGAATGTATCGTACCGAAGATATGACACTATTTATGGATATTGGAACAAATGCCGAGGTTGTAATCGGTAATAAAGACTGGTTTGCCTGTGCTGCCTGTTCTGCTGGACCTGCATTTGAAGGCGGGGGGATTCAATTTGGAATGCGGGCGGCCAAAGGTGCGATTGAGGATTTCTCCATCGATCCTTATACCCTGGAGCCGATGAACATAACAATCGGCCATATCAGGCCCAAAGGTATCTGCGGATCAGGACTGATCAACATTATAGCCACAATGTTTGAAATGGGTATAATCAACAGCAGCGGAAAATTCGATCGTGACTTGAATACGCCAAGGATACGTGAAAATGGAGGTACATATGAATATGTTCTGGCCTGGGAAAATGAAACACGGATAGATAGAGATATTGCGCTGACGGAAATAGATATTGATAATTTCATACGTGCAAAGGGTGCCATTTACAGCGGTTTTATGACCCTTCTTGATGAGGTTGGGCTGACTGTTCAAGATATTGATCATATTATTCTGGCAGGAGGGTTTGGCAGCTATGTTGATTTGGAAAAGGCGATGACTATTGGTTTGCTGCCTGAAACAGATCCTGAAAAGGTAACTTTTGTCGGTAATGGATCACTTATGGGGGCAAAAATGAGTTCCCTTACAAACCGGATAAGAAAAGATGTAGTGGATGTAATCAGCAAGGTGACAAATTTTGAACTCTCTGAAACTGTTTCCTATATGGATCATTACATTGCCGCACTTTTTCTGCCTCATACCGATATCAATCAGTTTCCAAAACTAAAAGCCCGGCTTGAAGCCCGCAGAGCCTTTCGCAGATCAAATTTTTCTCGAAAGTAACGGAAAATCTAAAATTGTGTTGTGCTTTGCATAAAAATATCATATCAGGTACTCCTCATTTCCACAAAGGCGGGAATCCGGTCTTTTGGCTGCTTTGGTGCTTCTGGATTCCAGGCTCTCACAAAAATAACGCTAATCCGCGATGAACCTTAATAAGTCTGACTAAAAAATGGAAATCCCTATTTGATCAAAAGATCAATAAGAAAAAGAGAATGTTGAACAGTTTTATCCAAAAGTCAGTCACACAGGCCGAAATTTTTCGCATTCTTATTATTTTTTAAAGCATGTTTGCTTATTTGTTGACAAATTTAAAATAATAGTATTATATTGTAATCTTATCTAAAAAAAAGGTTTTGGAATTTTAGGTTTAGCTAAGATAAACCATATAAATAAAAAATAAATAAAAACGAGAGGAGGGGATGATTTTTTTGAGCCGATTAAATTGTGTGGTTTTTTGCCGCATTTAGGCCGAGCGGTTTAAGTATCAAAAAACCAGGGTATCCTCAAAGTGACCGAAAAGCAGAAACCGGGAAATACATGGTGTCCGTTTAACGAGCATTTATAATCAAAATTTTTATATTTTATATAAGGAGGTCATACATTGGGCTTTGAAATTGTAAAAGAATCTTATGCTGGCGGTATAAAGGAAGTCTCCCTGGGGAAGACGGATAATGCCGTTACCGTTGGAGGCGAGACATGCTATCCTTTTTATCTGTTCGAAGGCGATATGCCCAATAAGCCGAAAATTGCAATGGAAATTTGGGATATGGAACCGGAAGAATGGCCGGAAGCCGCTCTTTCTCATTTCAAGGATGTTATTTCCGATCCGGCTGCCTGGGCAAAAAAGTGTGTTGATGAATTTGGAGCTGAGTTAATTGTTCTTCAACTGAAGAGCACAGATCCAAACGGGCTGGACAGAAGCCCTGAGGAAGCGGTGGATGTTGTAAAAAAGGTGCTTGATGCCGTTGATGTTCCGCTGATTCTATGGGGGACGGCAAGCGTTCAGAAAGATGAAGATGTTTTAAAAAAGATATCAGAAGAATGCCAGGGGGCAAATCTGACCATCGGCCCTGTGGAAGACAAAAATCATAAAGGAATTGGTGCCGCAGCTATGGGGTATGGGCATACGATTATTTCATCTTCTCCCATAGACGTTAATCTTGCCAAACAGGTGAATATTCTTCTTGAAAATCTCGGCGTGCCGATGGACCGTGTAATTGTTGATCCGACAACCGGCGGCCTCGGTTATGGACTGGAATATTCATTTTCGGTTATGGAGCGGCTCAGAATGGCGGCAATGGCGCAGGGCGATGATAAATTGCAGTTTCCGCTTATTAATAACCTTGGCAACGAGGTATGGAAATGCAAAGAAGCAAAGCAGACTGTGGAAGATGCTCCGATTCTGGGTGATCCGGAAAAACGCGGCATCTTGATGGAAGCCGTCTGTGCTGTATCCTATCTGATGGCTGGTTCGGATATTCTTATAATGAGGCATCCTGAAGCGATTCGTCTGGTAAAATCATTTATCGACAGGGTTTCAGACGGCGGCTCAGCCGCTGATGTTGCGCCCGTGAAAAAAGAACTTGACGATGTTGATATAGACTTTGCATCCCTTGCTCCGGAGATGGATCTCTCAATAGAGGAAGAAAAAGCAAAGAAGGCCGCTCCTGTCAAAAAGGCGGAAGCGCCGAAGGAAAAACCAAAACCTGAGCCGGTAAAAGAAGCAAAGGCCGAGGCAAAAGAAGTAAAGGTCGAGACAAAAGAGGAAGTTGAAGCCAAGGCCGAAGATGAAGCCAAGGCTAAAGCCGAGGCAGAAGCCAAAGCAAAGGCCGAGGCAGAAGCCAAGGCAAAAGCCGAGGCAGAAGCCAAAGCAAAGGCCGAGGCAGAAGCCAAGGCAAAGGCCGAGGCAGAAGCCAAAGCAAAGGCCGAGGCAGAAGCCAAGGCAAAGGCCGAGGCAGAAGCCAAGGCAAAGGCCGAGGCAGAAGCTGCGGCAAAAGCAGAAGAAGTGGCAAAGCGCGAAG
>CAZRLQ010000144.1:0-6059 GCA_964600725.1 uncultured Desulfobacterales bacterium | reverse complement strand
TTGAATAGCTCAAAAAACTTGAACATCGGGTTTAACATTGCATAAAGTCGTGGGCATAAGAACATGACGGACAAAGAATCAGTTCGTTTTCTAAATATCGTCAAAGATTCAGCATATGAACTCAACACTCAGATTGAGCTGACAAAACAGATGAATTACTTGTCTCAATACGAATTTAACTATTTTTCCAATCTGTCAGATGAAACGAGCCGATTATTATCCGGGCTTAATAAAGCGAAGTCTCAATACTCAAAACCAAAAGTACGTAGATTAAAATAATACACAATAATTATGCCATATGCGGAAATTAATTTTTAAAAACTCAAGTATATCTTTTTTTCGAAATTAGTTACCCTGTGACAATTGCAGAACTTAGGTAGAATAAAATTGGACGGATGGTGATACATATGATGCGAAAATAGGCCAAACTATCCATAAGATACTGAATTTATTGTATCTAAAGACAGTTCAAATGTTCAATATCTGTTGCAAATATAAAAACTTTCTTTTGGTTTTGGGCGTCACGAGGTTTGAGATTAAACAGATTGGAATAATTGATAATTTTAAGTAGCTGCTTGAAACCAAAATTGATTTAAACCACCACAAAAAACCACTTCCCACCACCAATTGCCATAAACTCCATTTTGAAAGAAGTGTCAAGAAAAAAATTTTCTGGAAACGAATAAAATTAATTATCTTTTATTCATAAATACTCTATCGTAGAGGTTAGGCAAAAGGAAAGCTTTTCAAACGAACTCTAAATTTTTGCAGCTAATTATCCGATAAGTATCTGTGGGATGTATTACAGTACAGACAAAGGAATATTAACGGCTGGAGACATTATGCATTTTAAAGGTAATTTTGAACCTTCTTCCCTTGTAAGTATTTTACAGCTTTTGAATAATGATGAAAAAACCGGTTTGCTTCGGCTGACAAACGATCAAAATGAAGTTAAAATATTTTTTAAAAATGGTTCCATTGTATATGCTGCTGGAGCAAAAAAGAAAAATCACTTGGGTTTTATTTTGAGAAACAAGGGAATAATTTCAAATAAGCAGTTAAAAGAAGCCCTGATGCTGTCAAATCAAAAAAAACAGGCACTGGGGAAAACATTGGTGGAAAAGGAATATATTTCAGCAAAACAGGCTGTTGAAGTTGTACAAGAACAGGCTCAAGAGGTTCTATTTGATCTGTTTTTTTGGGAGAAAGGTTATTTTGAGTATAATGATGCCAAAATAAATTTAAAGGGGCTTGTTACCGTACATCTGGATATTATGGCAATAATACTGGAAGCTACACGCAGAATCGATGAAATGTCAATTCTGAAAAAGCGGATCCCAAATGATGGGTTGATATTTAAAAAGTCTGACTCTAATAATGTTCCCAGAAACAAGGAGATTAAATTCAATGCAAATGAGTGGCGCATATTTGAACTAATAGATGGCTTAAGAACTGTCAGAGAGTTGATCAACAAGGTCGGCTATGATGATTTTGCAGCTTATAAGATTTTGAACTCTTTAATATCTTTTGGCGTTATTGAGCAATGTAAAGAAGCTCTGTTCGAGGATACAAAAAAGAATGAAAATCTTCTCCCTGTTTTAAAAATTTATTATGGTGTTTTACATTTTATCTGTAAAAAACTGGAAAAAGAGCTCGGGAAATGGGCATTTACAATAACGGACAAAAGCTCCAATAACCCAATTCAGATAACTAATGATAAGATTCGATATTTGCATAAAAAAGAGCTTGATAAATGGACAAGCACTATAATTGATAAATGCATACCTGATTTGCCGCCTAAACAAAAGGAGCTGTTTGAAATATTTAATATCCAAAGTAATGTCGATAAAAATATCGATGAAGTTCAAAAATACCTTAAAGTTTTAAAAAATAAAAATATAGATAGAGAGCATATTTTTATCAAAGAGAGTCTTAATCAATTTCTTTTAAATATTCTTAACAAAGCAAAAAATATTCTTGGTTTAACCCCCGCCTGGTATATATTGGAGGAAGCGGAAAAGAATCTTTCTTACATTTGTGAAAAAAATCCGGAATTAGATGAAAAAACCGATATTATCGATGAAATAAAAAGTATCTTTACACAAATAAGAGAGCAAACAAGAGATAATAAAAGCGATTCAAGACAAAACGCTTATGGAATATTTTCTGTATCCAATACTGCCGAAAACGTATAACACACTTTTCGCTGATTTTTAGATGTATAATTTAATAGTATAGGAAATCCCATTTTTTGCTTAATAAATTCGGCATGCAATAGATGAGCAAAAAGTGCCTACGGGTGAGCTAAAGCGCTTAAAATGCCTACGAGTTGCGGTACACCTTCGGCGTGTTAGAGATATTTAGTGCCTAATAGCAAAATTGTCTAATAAAAAATTAAAATTGGTAACGCCGAAGGCGTATTCCTTAACCTTAGGCACTTTAATATACTTTAGTTCACTCGTAGGCACTTATGTTCGCACCAAAGGTGCGCTAATTTAATTTGACCTGATCTCTTATCTTTATCACTTAAAAATTTTTCTTAAAGGTTCACTTTCCCTTTGCCGATTTTTCAAAATACATCGAAACAAACAAGCTCTGTTTTCAAGACTAAAAAACAATCCGCTAAATCAAGATTGCGAATTATTTTTTGCAAATTAATATTGGAGCATAAATTCCAGTGGATGAAGAGAACACCAAAGAATATTCAGATGGCCTGGATATCGAAGATGTAGGACTGGATATTGGAAAGAACAATTTAGTACAATCATGCCCTGAAAAAGCGGAAGATCTTTCAATTTCTGAAATATCTGAAACTGCATCTGAAATTATCCAGCAGGAAGAATCTATATTAGATTCATCAGATTTAAATTCATCAGATCGAGATATATCAAACCTAAATGATGAATTCATTGAACAGGTCGGTTTGTCTATCGATGGTGAGGTGATTGAGGAGTCAATTCAAACAATCCGAAGCACGAAAGATGATAAGACCTTTAACAAACTGGAAGGAATTGAACAAAAATTAGATTCTCTGGCTCAAGAATTTCAAAGTAAATTAAGGCATGATACTCATAAAGAAAAAATTATCGACAATCTTCATGAAGAGCTTCAGTCGTATAAAAGCGGTATTATAAAAAAGTATTTATTGTCCACGCTCATGGATCTGATAAAAATGATCGATGATATAAAAAAATGGGTGAAACATTACAACGACTTAGAATCATCTGTAAAAGATCCGGCAAAAGCGGTTGAATTGCTGGAAACAATTCCTTCTGATTTAGAAGATATTCTTTTTTTACAGGGTGTAAGGCCTTACATCTGTGGCGAATCTATTTTTAATCCAGCCAGGCAAAGAGTGATTAGAAAAATTGAAACCATGGAAAGCTTTAAAGATAAGCTTGTTGCAGAGAGCTTGCGTTCAGGTTATGAATGGGAAGGCAGAATAATTCGTCCTGAAATGGTATCGGTTTATATTTATAAGAAAGCAGCATCTGAAGAATAAAGTTAGAGGAGTTCTGATGGGTGATAAGATAAAAAAAATTTTCGGCATTGATCTCGGCACCACATATTCTTCTATCGCACATGTAGACGAATTTGGAAAAGCAGTTGTTATACCTAATGCAGATAATCAACGAGTAACACCCTCAGTTGTTTTTTTTGACGGAGGAAATATTGTGGTCGGTGAAGTGGCTAAGGAGAGCGCCAAACTTTATCCTGATGATGTGGTAAGTTTTGTTAAACGATCAATGGGTGAAGCGGATTTTCTTTTCGAATATGACTCAAAATCGTATCGAGCCGAAGAAATTTCCAGTTACATTTTGCGAAAATTAGTTCAGGATGCCGAACAGGCAATCGGCGAAAAGATTTCCGACGTGGTGATAACATGTCCTGCATATTTTGGTATTAATGAACGCGAAGCAACGAAAAATGCGGGTGAAATAGCCGGGTTTAATGTACGCCAGATAATTAACGAACCGACCGCTGCTGCAATAGCATATGGCTCCGAAGGCTTATCGGACAATTATGTTGTACTGGTGTTCGACCTTGGCGGCGGCACGTTTGATGTTACAATGATCGATATTCATTCAGATTCCATTGAGGTAATATGCACAGGCGGTGATCATAATCTAGGCGGCAAGGACTGGGATGACCGCATAGTGGCCTTTTTGGTGCAGGAATTTCAGAAACAGACGGAAAGTGATGAGGATATCCTTGAAGATCCCGACACTTGCCAGGACTTGCAGCTTGTCGCTGAAAGATCAAAAAAAATTTTAAGTCAAAGATTAAAGACACCCGTTTCAATAACACATGGTGGTAAAAGAGTTAAAATTGAATTAAAACGGGAAAAATTCGAAGAGATCACACAAGATTTGCTTGAACGGACTGTTACTTTAACCCAAGGACTATTAGATGAAGCTAAAAAAAAGAACTACGATAAATTTGATGAATTTATTTTAGTTGGAGGATCCGTTCGAATGCCCCATATTGCTGAGAGGATAAGACAAGAGTTTTCCATCGAACCTAAAATTTTCGATCCTGATGAAGCTGTTGCAAAAGGAGCGGCAATTTTCGCATGGAAGCTCGCCCTCAACGACGGTATGATAAAACGGATTGCAGAAAAAACAAATAAAAGTATTGATGAGATAAATAATATCGTCGATTTGCCTTCCGAACAGGTTGAAGCAGCGGCCAGGGAATTGGCTGAAGAGACAGGTTACACTCTGCCCGCTGTACAGAGTTCTATGGTTGAGATTAAAGATGTGGCCAGCAAAAGCTTTGGTGTTGTTGTGCATAATTCAGAAGACGAAGAAATAGTTTTTAACCTTATTTTGAGAAATACCGTTGTGCCGGTAAATACCCAAAAAAAATTTTTTACTGCCGTCGCAGGCCAGAAAACGGTTTTAATCCGTATCATGGAAAGCGAAACCGGAGATAAAAAAATTCCGCTTGACCAGTCAGTCGAAATAGGTACGGCTATTCTTAATCTTCCTCCAAATCTGCGCGCTGATACACCGGTCATGATATATTTTGAATTGAACAAGGAAGGCCGTCTTCAAATGACGGCAATCGAGTCTTCCGAATCACGCAAAGTGGATGTAAACATTGCAACCTATTCGGTTATACAAGGGAAACAGCTTGAAGAAGCAAAGGAAAGAAGTCAAAGTCTCGTTGTTTACTGATCAGTATTTTAAACCACTGCATTGCAGCGGAAAAAATCTTTATATATATGGAGCTTCTCGGGACCATTTTTTCTGCCCGCTCTTGTCACCCTTGTATATAGAGACAGCTTGATATTTTTGCCACGGCCCGCGTCAGACTGTTCAAAAATAAAAAATTTTATGCCGAAGAAAGTCGAAAACGCAGCGCCTGCGATTTATTTTACATAAATAGAAGGAATACGTCTGAGTATCTTCAATTTAGCCGCCAAAGCTGCGCTTTCTAAAAAATTTTGAGCCTGACGCCGATACTGGCAAAAGGGTGGTTTTCAAACAAGCTCTAAGAGATACCGTCAAAAAACAGCTAGCCTGACTGAACATTCCATTTTCCAGTCACCAATTTCCGATTCTTAGGATCCGTCCGGGAATAAATTGGACAATATAGCGCTCAGATTTAGGTCAGGTTTGATCGGCCTGATTGAACAAAGCCTCAGACACAGCAGTGCTGCGTTAAGGACTTTGTGATTAAAGATCGGCCAAAGATAGCCTGAAGATGAAATGCTGGATGTTCAACTTATTCCCGGACGACTTCTTAGCCTAAAAGTCCACAAACTATTATGCCTTGCGTATGCTGTGAAAGTAATTGGATAAGCTGTCTAACTATAGTTAGGCAAGACGATAAACCAGCCAACGGTTTTGTCTGTGAAACAAATCTATCAGAGCAAGCAAACCTAAAGAAGATGTTTGCGAACAACGATGGGAAAAGTTGCTGAATGCTATGAAAACAATAAAAGAGAAAAGAATGTAGTTTTCATAATTATAATCATACCTATAAGGGGGAACAAATTGTTAAAGTATTAAAGATCAGTTTATAGCAATTTTTCAAGTTTTTTAGCAGAGGCT
>CAZRLQ010000143.1:0-6084 GCA_964600725.1 uncultured Desulfobacterales bacterium | reverse complement strand
CTGATTTCTGATTTGCATAAAATTATCACAGAAACAGTTGAGTCTGTGAGACCGGGAAGAAAATATCCGCTGAACTTTAAAAACAGAACCGGACGTTTTAATTATTCTTATCAACCAACGCGCTAAAGTTAATGACATTGAGTTAAGGATACAAATTCAAAATGAGCTTCGTGATTCCGGCAGCTCTGCAGAGTCATTTTTTTTCAAAGAACAAAAACATTGCCGGCTGCATGCAAAAACTTAACCGGACATTACTGGCTATGACCCCTAAAATTCAGAAAGATTTTTTGTTCGACTTGGGACTCTTGCTTTTGCCCTTGAAATAATTTGCAGGATTTCTCTGCCTGATACCGGCTTGTCAGGCAGAAATTCATTATTTTTATTCAGCATCATGATATTTAACCCCGCGAGAGCTTGAATCTGTTTAAATAAAGGATCATCTCTGCTGATATCCTTAACGTCAACAGGCCCGGCATCCGGCAGATCAAAGATCACAGATAATGAATAAGCTATTGATCTTCTCTTAATCGGAGTATCAGGATAAAATTTATATTTAACTACATTGTCAAACAGTTCTCGGTAAACGGCAGTTTCAATAAATTTATAATCATTTCCGGTATAATCAATATCCTTGAAATCCCCATACTTATGTTCTGCATCCGGTCTTTTTTGGATATCATGCTTGTAATCAGGAGTCTTTAAAGGAATATTCATCATCTTGATCAGAATTTCCGCGTATTGAGCTCTGCTGATGACTGACCTGTTTCTGAAAGCCGATATATCATTAAACTTGTCCGGATAAAGGTTTCTTCCTATTTCATATATTCCGTCTAATAATCGGAGTGTGGCCCGCGATACGATCTTTTCATCAATTATGTAAATCCTGCCATCTCTAACCGCTTTTATAGACTGAAATCCTCCCTCATTCTTGATACACTGTAAACTAACGTGGTTCATGATTCCTTTTTGGGCAAGGTAAACATCTATTTTATCTGCATGGGATAAAATACGTTCCTTTCCATAGGCCGCAATATTTGTCCCTCTTACAGCCCTTGCATCTTCAGCGATATTTATGCCGCCCGCTGTTTTTAAAGCGAAGATCGCAATCGAAGATGGAGAAAAGGTTTTCATCTTGCTGTGAATCGACTCAAAATATACCCTCTTTCGCTTTGAAACGGGAATCTGCTTTACATAGGAGTTAATCTTGAGAACACCTTCCTTAAATTGTTTTATCATTTGGTCTGCCAGCTCTTCTCTTCCCGTCAATACCCCTAAATTTCTCCAGTAAGAATAGGTCTCTTCTATGGTATTCGGCTGCAAAGATACAACTGTAATTCCAGCCCTTTTAAGCTTCAGGACAAGATTTTTGTATCCACGGGCAATCATCGGCCTTATCAAAACCAGATCAGGTGAGGCCTCAATAAATTTTTCCGCATTGTCATGATAGCTGAACACCTTTTTTCCCATTGTCTGCGGTGGATAGACCTCATTTTTGGATACACCGATTATTTCTTTGTCAAGAGCAAGAGCAAACAGGTTTTCAGTATGTGTTCCATAAAGGGAGATTATCCTTTTAAACGGCTTTTCAACAATTATTGTGTTGCCTGATTTATCAACAATACTCTTGCCGAGATCACGGGAACCTGTTTGCAGGGCACAAGCCCGGTTTACATCAGCAAAAAAAATAAAAACCAATGTTATCAAAAACAATGCCTTGATTACCGCAGGAAATTCCGGTAATTTTTCATCCATTTTCGAGCTTTCTTCTTCTAAATATGACATGCTTGGATTCTGAATACTTATCGTAACTGATATTGCAATCAATTCCAAAAACATCTTTTATATTCCGCTTGCTTAAGACTTTATCGATATTTCCCTCTGAAACAACTCTGCCTGACTTCATGAAAACCAATCTATCGCAATAGACTGACGCCAGGTTCAGATCATGCATCACGGCAATAACGGTTCTTTTTTTAGCTTCTACCCCATTAGCCACGATATCCATGATATTTAACGTATACTGGATATCCATATTCGACGTGCCTTCGTCCAGAATCAGAACAGGCGTATTCTGGGCCAAAGCCCTTGCAAAGATTACCCTCTGTTTTTCTCCGCCGCTTAGGTCAGTGATATTTTTGTCTTTAAAGCTCGTAATTTTCAGATCATCCATTATTTTATCCACAATTTTCAAATCTTCAGACGATGGAGAAGCAAACCTCGGGATATAAGGATGTCTGCCCATAAGGACTGTTTCACCTACGGAAAAAGAAAAATTTATATAAAAATCCTGGGGAACCAGCGCTATATTCTTTGCCAGGTTTTTTCTTGAATATTTATTTATCTCTTGTCCATGATATTTGATTGTTCCTGATTCGGGAGTTTTGTTCCTGACCAGAAGGTCTAAAAGGGTTGTCTTGCCGCAACCATTCGGCCCGACAATACCGTAGAATTTCCCTGGTTTGATAGAGAGGGAGATATTATCCAGGGCCTTATTTTTATCATAATAAAAACTGACATTTCTGAACTCAAATAATTCCTTATTGTCCACTTGTTTTTATTATACGCTTTTTCCTGAAAATATAGCAGAAAAAAGGGCCTCCTATAAGAGCGGTCAAAACGCCAATCGGTATTTCCGTGGGCAAAACTGCCCTTGTTATCGTATCGGCAGTTAAAAGTAAAATTGCACCTGTCAACGCGGAAGCAGGAATTAATCTTTTATTATCAGGCCCCAAAATAAAACGGATTAAATGGGGAATAATAAGACCCACAAAACCGATAATTCCGGACACCGATACACAAACAGCCGTAACCAGGGATGCCGTTATCAAAAGAATTATTCTTACTCGGTTTGTTTCTATTCCCAAAGAAGAAGCAGATCTGTCACCTAATGATATTATATTCAAATCACGTGCAAAAAAAACGGATACAACAAGTCCGATTGAGACAAATAAAAAGGTCAAAAAGACATCTGACCAGATCTTGGAACCAAAACTGCCCATCAGCCAGAAGATTATTATTGAGACCTGTTCATCAGCTACATATTTAATAAAACTGATTCCCGCGGATAAAATTGCCGCCACAATAATACCGGATAATATCAAATTGGTGGAAGATATCCTGCCGTTGGAAGATGACAGAAGCATCACCGCTGCCAGGGTTGTGACAGCTCCGATAAATGCAAAAAAGGGTACAGAATAGATGCCCATAAATGTTACATCGGCAAGTAATGCTATAGAAGCGCCAAAGGCCGCACCTGCGGATATACCCAAAGTATATGGATCAGCTAACGGATTTAACAAAATACCCTGAAATACACCTCCCGAAATTGACAACCCTGCCCCTACAATAGCTGCCGTTAAGATACGCGGCAGTCTGACGTCCCAGACAACGTACGGGAAGACATGATCTATTCCATGCACCAGCACCTGGTTTCCCGTTATTTTAGAAATTATTATCCTGATTACCTCCACATAAGATATTTTAATATATCCCATACCTGTGGAAAATATGATTACAATAAAAAGTATCCCTCCCAATAAAAGAGTTTGGCCGCTAAATCCAATTGAGAACCGAAGCCAGGCATTTTTCTTCATACTTTATTACGATTATCCTTCAGGAGGATTGCATCAATAAATTACCTGGAAATCTATAAACTCGCCCAGATAATCTTCTCGTTTCACATCTATATATTTTACATTTGCTCTGGGCGGACCTTTTCTGCACCAATCTAAAATTGAATTAACATTTTCCATGTCTCCTTCAAATACCGCTTCTACCGTTCCATCACTTCTATTTTTCACCCAGCCGAAAACACCGTACCTTTCAGCAGCATATTTTGTTTCCAGTCTGTAAAAAACGCCCTGGACTCTGCCGCTTATTATAGCTCTGGCCCTTGATTTTTTCCCCATTTACACCTCAAAAAAAATTTTATGATTGCTGCTTCTTTAAAATTTCAGATCGAATATATCCAGCCGGAATCTATGGATCTATCAATCCCCGCCCCCGACGATCATATCCAGATATTCTCTTTCAGAGATAATACGCACACCTAATTCTCTTGCCTTATTTATTTTGCTTGCACCTCCCTTTTCCCCGCATACAAGATAGTCTGTTTTCCCGCCAACAGAGTTTTGAACTTTTACACCAAGTCTTCTTGCGGCATCCTTTATCTCTTCTCTGCTTCCGCTTTCCATTTTGCCGGTAAATACAATGCCCTTCCCTGCAATACTGCTCGCAGATTTTCCGGTTTCGCCTGTTAAAGGGGTTTTCACAAGGTTGAAATTCATAGACAACATATGGATTAATGTAGCCTTGATCTGTTTTATACTTCTTTCGATTGACCTGCTTGTAATTTCACCAAATCCATGAATTTTCTTTATATCTTCAGCTTTTCTTTCCAATAGTTCTTCAAGTTTTATGTGGGAAAGCAATTTTCTGCTGTCGCCTGTTCCGAGATCGGAAACTCCAAATGCCGCTAAAAACCGCCAGTCTTCAACAGCCTTGTTTTTAGTGAGATCTACAGCTTCAGCCAGGTTTTTTGCCTGAACCGGCCCAAAACCTGTGCTTTTAAAATCAGATTCATTCATACCATATATTTTTTCAAGAGAATCATATCCGCTCTCGACAAGTTTTTCAATAGTCTTTATCCCGAACCAGTCGGCATTTCCAAGGGTTTTAAACCAGTGGCTGATACGCTTGACAATTTGTGCCTTGCAAGAGGGGTTATGACATTTCAAAAAATCATTGTTCCATTCGAGCAGGGTTCCACAGGCAGGGCAATTTTCCGGAATAAAAAAATGGTCTGTTTCTTTTATAACTTTTTCAAGCTTTGGAATAACTTCACCACTTCTTATAACTTCAATTTCAGCGCCAATACCGATACGGTTTCTTTGCACAAGGCCGGCATTATGACCTGTAACGCGCTTTATAGTAGCTCCGGAAAGATATACGGGATAAATTATCAGAACCGGGGTAACATTTCCTGTTCTGCCGACCTGCCACTCGATCTTTTCAACAGTTGTTCTTGCCGTCTCACCCTTTTCTTTGATGGCGATCTGCCACCTGTAGTGATGGGCTGTGGATCCCATATGATTTCTTACATCACTGCTTGTAACCTCGGCGACCACACCGTCTGTTGAATAATCTGTTTTTCTTATAAGATCTTTTGAGATATTTTTAATATTTTTTAAAAGTTCCTCTGCGCTCCCATACCAACTTGAAAGCTTTGAATATGGAACAAAATGAACCGCTTCATCTTCAATGGCCATTTTTGCAAAATCGTTTAAACTGTCTGAAGAAATTATCCCCACAACCATATTTCTTGGGTGTTCAAATTTATCGGCAAGATGCTTCTCAAAATAAGATTTCAGGATAACGATCTCTCCAAGTCCCAATCCTCTGCCCCCTATTGGAATAACTCCCTTTGTAAAAGCATTGCTTATATCAAAACCAATTTCACCATTTCCTCTGGTGACGAATATCTTTCCGTCATCTCTTCCGGCAAGTCCGTCCAGTTTTGGCGTGACCTTGAATAAAAGATCGGTTATGCCGATCTGAAGCGCTTCTTTTTTTACTCTAACTATAAATCTTTCAATATCTTCCCTGCTGTACGCTTTTTCCGTTGAAAGCATGGCAACAGGATGTCTTACCTGCCTCTTGGCAAATTTTTCAGGTTCGACTCTTTGTAAAAAAGCATTGCCCGGATCGAGTTTTCGAAGCCTTTCCAAAAGCTCGTCATATTCATGGTCGCTAATAAGAGGGTGACCACTTCTATAGGCATCATTATACTTTTTCAGTTTTTCAGCCAGGATTTTTATATCTTCCATTATTTTTATTTACGTCCATCTATAATTTACGATTCATCACGGATTAGTGCGGTAATCCGCGATGAACAGCTATTAGCACTTAGCTTTTAGGAGCTATAATTAGCGGCAAATTAACCGCTAATCGCTATAATAACTGATTAGTTATTGCCCATCCATAAATGGCTATTTTGTCCGATATCTGCGTTGCGCTAAAATTTTAATCCTCAAAATACATGGGTATATTCCTGCAGTTAAAATTTTAACGCACCTTGATCTCGAA
>CAZRLQ010000142.1:0-6116 GCA_964600725.1 uncultured Desulfobacterales bacterium | reverse complement strand
CATGAAACCAAGAACATAATTAGTGGTGAAGGGGGTGCTTTGCTCCTCAATGATGAGTGTTTTGCCGAACGGGCTGAGATCATATGGGAAAAAGGAACCAACAGGAAGAAATTTTTCCAGGGTGAAGTGGAAAAGTACACCTGGGTTGATATCGGCTCTTCCTATCTGCCCAGTGAGATGATTGCCGCTTTTCTCGCAGCGCAGCTTGAACAGGCTGAAACTATCATCAATGCCAGACGAAATATTTTTGACATTTATTACAAAATGCTGCATCCCTTAGCACTGCGTGAATTAGTCAGGCTGCCCTGGATAGATAGTGAAGCCTCTGCCAACGGCCACATTTTCTACATCATAACAGGATCGCTTGAAGAACGCAGCCGGCTGATCAGCTACTTGAAGTCAAAAAAGATAAATGCTGTATTTCATTACATCCCTCTTCATTCATCACCGGCAGGCCGCAAGTATGGCAGAGAAGCAGGAAAACTGGACAATACTGATGATTTAAGCAACAGGGTGTTGCGCCTTCCTCTTTATTATGAAATGACTGAAGAACAGGTCTGTAAAGTTGCCGGAGAGGTAATGAAATTTTACGGAATATGATTATACAATAATTCTGATTCATTATAGCCGGGATAAAGAACGGGGAAGAAATAATTTCCTGGGAGAAAAAGTTTAAAATCCTTGTTAGAGAAGTTATTTCATCTCCATTCCTGATCTCAAAACTCATCACTCAAAACTCGATACTGAAGATCGGGTTAAGCAATTATAATGCCAAACACTAAAACTGTTTTTCGAAAACTCAAGTATATAATCTACCGGTTTGAAACAGAGACACCTTTATTATAAATTCTAAACTCATAGCTGTTCAGGGAGCCCATGAAAATTGCCTTGGTACATAACTGGCCCGGTCAGAAAAACTCCGAGCTTGAGCTGATAAAACGTATTATCCGGGTTGCAGGCGGCCTCGGCCATAGATGCACGGTCATCGATCCGTTAGGACATATTCTGAACTCTGAAGGAGAGCATTGCGATCCAGTGGAGTTCATTGATTGGAGCGAGTATGATTTTTGTCTTAACCTGCACTACGTCAATCCCAATATTTTTGATACGTTCAGCTATGCGGCAAACTGGAATCCTTTAGATTATGTGGTGCGGCATCCCATGGATGGCAGCGATCTGCCGGCCGATCATATCGCTTACAGAACAGCATGTCTTGAAAGCCATGATGCGCTTCTCGGCGCCGGTTCTGAAGAGATGGATGATTTTGCAGCATCTTTGAATCTTGTTTCCAGACAGCAGATTGTTAACAGCAGCCTGTATCTCCATACCACTTCAGATGTAAGCAAAGATTTCGGTTTCCCCGATTTCAGGGATTTCCGGGTATTTTATATCGGAGCCAACTGGGAACGGCAAGAGGGTAAGTCGCGGCACAGAGGGCTTATCAGAAGGCTTGATGAGACGAATATTGTTGATTTTTATGGCGTGAGAGAGCAGCACGGCCTCTTCTTGTGGGAAGGGATCCGGAATTATAAAGGTGAACTCCCTTTTGACGGCGGCAGGTCCATTCTTGAAGAATCGAATCGGTGCGGTGTTTCCCTTGTTCTCCACTCCAGGTCCCACCGGAAGTCAGAACTCGTTTCCACCCGAATTTTCCAGGCCTGTGCCGCCAGGACAGTGACCATCTGTGATGACAACCCTTTTATTTTGAAATATTTTGGCAGCAGTGTACTCTCCTTTGAATACAGAGACGACCCTGCTGAGAACTTTCACAGTATCATGGAGAAGGTAAAATGGATCAGACGACATCCCGGCGAGGCCGTTGAGATGGCCCGCGAAGCTCACCGCATCTTTATGGAAAGATTCTCTTTGCAAAGGGAGATAACAAATCTTTTTGACAGCCATGAGGCAAATGTGGCGCAATATTTTGAAAAATTCTGCGCCAGTGATGCTTCCAGGACAGTGGACGTGCTTTATATGCACAGAGGCGGTCAGGATTCTGCGCTTGAAAACTTTTTCGATGATCTTGAAAAGCAGATCCGTATAAGGCCCTTAGGGATTGTATTTACCCTGCCCTGCTGCGCGGGAGAAGTTCAGGATGCCATTTCCAGACGCAGCCTTAAGTGCAGAGTTATAGAATGCGATGGTAATTTAGAAGGCGAGCTGCCCCTTGACGGCAGACTTGTTGCCGGCTATTTGCAAACCCATGCTGAAAGTTTATGGTTCACGATCTATAACCGGCACTGCCGATGGAAAAGGCTGCACCTGACCCAGTTGGTCAGGGCGTCCGAGGGCGGCGCTCCTGTAACCATGTCCGGCACATTTATCAAAGGTAAAGCCTTTTTCCGCCTGGTCCAGGAATATTACCTCCTGCTGATGAACAGCATTAACGGTCATCCCCGCGGTATTACCACACGTGATCTTGGCGGTTTTGCCGCAGGCAGGTTTCCTTCTTCTTCAATGCTGTTTACTGTATCATCTTTTCAGGATCAGAATCTGCTTTGTTCCTTGCGCTTTTTTGACAAAGGCTGGGCATTTTTTCTCGTTATCTGGAATTATCTGCAAATGCACGAACTGCCTCTATTTGTGCCGAAGTTAACTACTGTCTTTGTGCGAAGCGATGATCAGTGGAAAGTAGATACCTATATTGACGGCAAACAGACAGAGGAGTTTGAACGTTCCCTGGCTCTGAGCTTCTTTAAAAACGATCCGTATTATCTTTCTATAGGTGGGGGGACAGGCAGTGTTGAGAAAAGTGGAAAGTCAGGCGGTGCTGAAAAATCCGAAAGGTTTTCGCTAAATGAGTATATTCATGATATTTTGCGTTTCAGGCCGCTGCTGTTGAAAATGTACATATCATGTTTTAGAATATTATGTTTTTTCTTCGGGCTGCCGTACAAGAAGCCGGAAAAATGATGAAAAGAGCAGCTTTTCAATATGTTCGGGCATTTGAAGAAGGGGGTTTTTTCCATTATTGTTCTAACTTCTTGAGAAGCTGCCAAAAATAGTACCTAAATTCTGCAAGCGCTGCTTTTGCCTAAGGCCTGCCTGTTCGTGTCTGCACGCAGACAGGCGCATTGCACAGGCAGGGAATATGATGCATATAAGGAAGTTACAGTGACAAAAAAATTTGTTTTCAAGACAGCAGGAGGAAAGGAATTCACTTTTTCTATCCCTGAACCGGCAAATGTGAACAGCTTTTTTGTTTTTTCTATATATAAGGCAGGAAGTACATTACTGATGATGATCATGGCAGATGTGTGTAAGGCATTGAGAATTCCTGTAATAGATTTCCCAGCCCATCTGTTTGGTCTCGGTTTGGCACCAAAAGATCTGACAGACGACATAAACCGTCTTTGGAGGGAACGCGGATTTGCATATACAGGATTTCGATCATTTTTTCCTTCGATGGAATTTGATTTTTCTAAAACAAAAAACATCCTGCTGGTGAGGGATCCCAGGGATATGCTTGTTTCACTATATTTTTCAGTAAAGTACAGCCACCCAATTCCAAAGCTGGAACAAGGGGAACATCCGATGACCCGGGAACGGGCTGCACTGCAAAATATAGGTATTGACCAGAGTGTGATTGACAAGACTTATATTTGCCGGAAATACTTCCAGGATTATATGGAGCATCTTCCGGCTGCTACCACACGAGTCTACCGCTATGAGGATATTGTTTTCAAAAAAAAGGAGTGGATTGAAGATATGCTCGATTTCTTAGGGCTTAAACTTCGAAATCAGGAAATTGAGGCAATTGCCGCAAAGTATGATATCCGGCCAGAGAAGGAAGACCCCCGGAAGCATATCCGGCAGGTAATTCCGGGGAATTATAAGTTTCATCTTTCCCGGGCGACAATTGACAAGCTCAATGAAGTTTTCCGGCCGGTGCTGCATTATTTTCACTATGATTCGGTGATGAGTATGAAAATGAACTCTCAGGCGCAAAGAGCCGAGTCTCAGAGAATCTCCGGCGGCCCGGGCGGGATAAACGACCATATCCGGCGCCTTGAAAGCGACCTTGAAGCCATGAATCAATCATGGTCATGGCGCATCACCGCCCCTCTTCGCAGGTTTGCATCTTACTTTACAAAGGTATAAACGTCAGAACGGATGCATTTGAAAAATTCCATTTCCAGGCCTTCAGAATAATGAAAATATACCGGGTTTTTGAAATATTACGAAGCTGGCAAAACAGCAATATGAGTGACCTGGCAAACTTCAGGCATTACCGGCAGCTGATTTTTGTCAAGGTTGCAGCCAATCTGAAAGCTGAGGCATCGCGATATTCCCTCAGCTATCTTTGGTGGATCTTTGAGCCGATTCTCCATATGACTGTCTATTACCTTGTCTTTGGTTTGCTGCTGCAGCGGGGCACCGAGGACTTTGTTGCTTTTCTGCTGACAGGTGTCATTCCCTGGCTCTGGTTCAACAAGACTGTCAGCAACAGCATGATGAGTATTGTCAGCGGCAAGGCACTGATGATGCAGGTCCATATACCCAAGATCGTACTGCCGACCATTGTTATTTTTCAGGATGCAGTGAAACAGACGGTGGTTATGGTTTTGCTGCTTATTTTTCTTATTATTTATAGCGGTATGTTTTCTTTGTGCTGGATATCATTGCCTGTTTTAATGGGAACTGAAATTTTTATTATCGCGGCTTTTGCCTATTTTGTGGCCGCGGTCATTCCTTTTATGCTTGATTTGAGGTTTCTTGTCAGCGCAGGGTTAATGATGCTGATGTTCTGTTCAGGAGTATTTTACAGTGACAAATTGATTCCAGTACAGTACCATCAATTGTTTTACTTAAATCCCATGGCAAATCTGCTTCGTAACTACCGGACAGTTCTACTGCATGGCCAGTGGCCGGATTGGCAGGCTCTCCTATGCATGGCTGGAGGGTCGCTGGCGGGAATTTTGATTATGGAGCTGCTTATGCGCCGGCTTGATCATATTTATCCGAGGGTGGTGCAATGAGAAAAGAGATGCTGATATCCGTAAAGAATGTGGGGATACGCTTCAAAATCCGCAAGTCTTTATTTGCCAGCGATTATATTGAAGCCCTCAGAGATGTCTCCTTCAATATCTGGCGCGGTGAGTCAGTGGGGGTAATTGGACGCAACGGGGCCGGAAAGACAACTCTATTGCGTCTTTTGGGCGGTATAATCCAACCCGATTCGGGAAAAATCCTTAATAAAAATGCGAGTACCAGTCTGCTCGCCCTGCAGGTCGGTTTCGACCCCGAACTCTCCGGCCGTATTAATGCGGTAATATGCGGTATGCTGCTCGGTTTCCGCAAGAAAGAGGTGGAGAAAAACATGGAGGAGATCATCAGATTTTCAGAGCTGGAGGAGTTTATCGATAAACCGGTTAAATCTTATTCTTCCGGAATGAGAGCCAGGCTGGGCTTTGCTGTTGCTTTGAAGATGAGCCCGGATGTTCTCTTGATTGATGAAGTATTAGGGGTCGGTGATGCAAAGTTTCGGGAAAAATCCATGGCGGTGATGAAAGAAAAGATTCTTTCCGATCAGACTATTGTTTTTGTTTCCCATATTGGCGCAATGGTTAAAAGACTTTGCAGCCGGGCGGTCTGGATCGAGAACGGGGTAACATGGATGGAGGGTGATTCAGCCGAAGTAGTCGATGCGTATGAAAAATATTTGATCGGTAATTAAGCCGGCTGCGGTCCGGAGCCAAAGAATCCGTATGCTTTAGCTGGCTGAGCATTAAAAGTGTTTCAGACAATCTCCAAGTATCTATTTGTTGCCCCCCTTGAAGGCTTTTCACCTGTATGCTGCGAATACTTTCTACCGGGTCGTAATAGAGAATAAGGAATAATCTGAAAAGTTTCTCCAAAATAAATGGCATTTCTCCCAAGCGAGACCTTTGCAAAATGTTCAATTTCGTTTACGTTCAAGAAAGGTGAAAAATTTAACAGCGGGAATACGCCCACGTATTTTGAGGATTAAAAATTTAACCTGACGCCGAAATCGGGCGAAAGGTGACCTTTTGCAAAGGTCTCCAAGCGCCATAAGACAGTTTGGCCGGGCTGCCTTAAATTAAATCGATGTCTGTCGGCGTGATTGTACTTTTTCTTCAAGGTCGGCCAGCTTT
>CAZRLQ010000141.1:1303-6125 GCA_964600725.1 uncultured Desulfobacterales bacterium | reverse complement strand
CGACAACAAGCCCCTTTTGAACAATTTCAACAGGTATTTCATAAAGGGGTTTCAACTTTCTGGATCTTGCAACAGACATCCTGACAAGATCCTTTGCTTTTTCAGTAGCCGCTGCTTTATCTATGACATGAACCCATGAATCCTGATCCCTGATATTTGTCATTTCAAAAAGGTATTTATTCAGTCCTGCTTCTTGAAGCGTATTTTGAAACAAAGACTCATGGGTCCTTGGACTGCAGGATGCGATGACAACCCTGTTAAGACTCTTTTCTGTTATGATTCTTTTAATTTCGGCCTGGGTACCGGTTGAACAGGTAAAAAGAAAATGATCTGAAAAAACAACATTATCAAGGGTGCCGGCATACTTACTTACAGCCGCGACATCGACAACCGAGGCAATGTTTATTCCGCAGTGGCATACAAATACGCCGATTTTAGGTTCTTCGCCGCTGATATCTATCTCATCGGGATAGACCGCTTTAACCTCAAGACTTCCCCTCATTTTTGACAAAGAGCTCGTTGCCGCAGCGGCAGCGGCACTTGCCTGGATTACGGTATCGGGGATATCCTTTGGACTCTGGAACAGGCCGCTTACAAATATGCCCGGCCTTGATGAGGATACAGTATCAAGCGGCTTTGTTTCACAAAAACCAAAAGGATTCAGATCAATGCCAAGATTTTTAGAAAGGTTATCAATGGAAGGATGAGGACGCAGTCCCACGGAAAGGATTACCATGTCAAATTCTTCTGTTTGCAGCTCGCCCTCTTCATCTATAAAGTTGATCTCAAGATTATTTGTCAGGGGATTTTCTATAACCCTTGACACCATGGACCTTACATACCTGACCCCGAGGCTTGTCCTGGCGCGTTCATAATACCGGTCAAACCCCTTTCCCTGCGCCCGCATATCTATGTAAAAAATCGCTGTTTCAATGCCGGCATCATGTTCTTTGGATATAATTGCCTGTTTTGTTGCGTACATGCAGCATACATAAGAGCAGTAATCATATCCGATGGACGCATCCCGTGACCCGATACACTGAAGCCAGGCTATTTTTTTTGGTTCCTTATGATCAGACGGCCGGATGATATGCCCCTGAAACGGCCCTGCTGCCGAAAGCATCCGTTCATACTCTATGCTGGTCAAAACATTTGGAAAACGGCCGTGACCATATTCCGGTTTTTCATGGGCGTCAAAAGTTTTGAATCCAGGAGACAGAATAATAGATCCAACAGAAATCTCTTCTATTTTTTCCGTATCATTATGGTTGATTGCATCCGCCTTGCAGGCGTCAACGCACTGGAAACATTCACAGCAGATTCCGCAGTCAAGGCATCTTGATGCCTCCTTTCTTGCGACATCTTCGCTGAATGCCTGGGCCACCTCCCTGAAATCAAGAACACGATCCGGCACCTCAAGCGAAGGTACTTTTGCCCTGTCAATTTCAATTATATCGTGGTCTATGGGGCGATAATTAGGAGTTTCTGCTAATTTCCTTTTTTTTACTCCGAACTCTTCCTTGCCCTGAATAAAATCTGCAATTACTTGAGCAGCCTGCTTTCCCTGGGCAATTGCTTCAATAACCGATGTGGGCCCCAAAACCGCATCTCCTCCGGCAAACACGCCTATTTTATCTGTTTCCATTGTTTCCGGGTCGCTAACAATCCATCCTCTTTCAGAAATACCGATACCTGTTTCATTTAAACAACTTTCGTCCAGACCCTGTCCAATGCTCGGCAGAATCAGATCGGCTTCAACAAAAAAATCCGATCCGTCAATGGGAACAGGCCTTGGTCGGCCGGAAGCATCTGATTTTTCCAGTCGGTTCTTTACACATACAAGGCCCTGTAATATTTTTCTCTCGCCTTTTATACTGACAGGGGATACCAGGTAACTGATCTTTACCCCTTCTTTTAATGCTTCATCAATTTCATGCGGATTGGCCGGCATCTCTTCACTGGTTCGACGGTACAGAATCTCCACACGCGCCGCTCCAAAACGGATCGCTGACCGTGCAGCATCGATGGCTGTATTGCCTCCTCCGATTATAACAACCTTTTTATTTTCCAAACGTTTTGTCTTTTTCAGGCTGATATCACGGAGCCATCCAACTCCGTGCAAAATTCCGGAATAATCCTCTTCACCCGGAAGCCTGAGACCGGTTCCCCTGTGTGCTCCGACAGCAATATAAACAGATGTATATCCTTCTTTCAGCAGATCATCTACGGTATGATCTTTTCCTATTGGGGAGCTGGTTCTAATTTCCACACCGAACCGTTTAATGTTTTCAATCTCTTTGTTTAATACTTCACCTGGGAGACGGTATTGAGGAATGCCGACGGCGAGCATGCCGCCTGCAACTGGAAGTGCTTCAAAGATCGTTGATCTGTATCCTTTAAGACCTAAAAAATAACCGGCTGACAGTCCGCTGGGCCCTGACCCGACAATGGCGACCTTTTCATTTTTCCAGTCTATATCCGGCAGAGGAAGGGATAAAAGATCCACCTGCTTAGCTGCAAAACGCTTTAAATCTCTGATGGAAAGAGGTGCGTCCACCTCTGCCCGGCGGCAGGCATCTTCACACGGATTAAAGCAGACTCTTCCCAATACTCCTGGCAGGGGCATATCTTTCATGATAATTTCAATGGCCTCTTTATATTTGCCCACCTTTATCATGGCTATATATCCCTGAACATTGATTCCTGCAGGGCATGCTCTATTGCAGGGCGCCCTGTCCGCTTTATCAATAAGATATTCGGCAGGGATAGCCTGGGGAAAGTGACGGTAAACAGCCTTTCTTTTCCCAAGAGACTCATCAAAACCGGCAGGAATATCCACAGGACATACCTTCGTGCATTCACCACAGGCCGTGCACTTTTCAAGATCAATATATCTGGGTCTGGTTTTAACCTTGACTCTGAAATTGCCCGGTATGCCGCTGATCTCCTTAATATTTGACAAGGTGAGAATTTCAATGTTCGGGTTGGATGCAACTTCTATCAGCTTCGGAGAGATCATGCAGGTCGAACAGTCATTGGTGGGAAAAGTCTTGTCAAGCTGGGCCATTTTGCCGCCTATGGTTGAATCTCTTTCGACCAGGTAAACCTTAAAGCCTGAGTCCGCCATATCAAGAGAGGCCTGCATCCCGGAAATACCTCCCCCGACAACCATTACAGCTCCAATCGTGTCAGCAGGGGCCTGAAATTTTTCTTTTTTAACCATATTATTCCATGATCAGACAAGACCGATTTTCAGAAGCATCTTTTCCGGATTAACAAAATGCCTGGAGAACCATTTCGATGTATCACTATGCCCAAGAGCCAAACCGATAAGTTCAGTGAAGTATAGAACCGGAAGGTAGTAGTCTGTACCGAATTCATTATTTATCTGTTTTTGGTAGGCATCAAGGTTCAACTGGCACATCTGGCAAGAGACCACAAAACAGGCTGCACCGGATTGCCTTGCTCTTTGATAGAGTTTTTCGATCATTATAAAAGCGATATCCTGTCTTGGTATGATATGACTTGCGCCACAGCAGTCGGTTTTAAATGACCACTGAATCGGCCTTTCACCCAGTGTTTTGATGATGCGATCCATACTTACGGGATTTTCACAGTTTTGGGAATCTGTTATTTTGGGAGGGCGGCTGGACTGACAGCCATAATAACATACATTTTTAAGACCGGTGATGGGGTTGACTATCTTTGATTTAATTTTAGCCAGAATTTCTTTTCGGGATAATAAATCAGCCAGATCAAAAAGTTTAATCCGGCTGTCTTCAATGCTTATTTGGTATTTATTCTTTTGGGGGCCCAGAAGGACTTTTTCAGCGGTTTTAAGACGATTAAAACATAAAGGGCATGGAATGACCATATCCAGCCCTCTTTTTTGCGCAATGGCGATATTTCTTCCTGCAAGCTCAATTGCAGCATGTCGGTTTATACTGTGAGCTGCTGTCGAGCCGCAACAATTCCAATTGCATAGTTCAATCAGCTCAATACCCAGAGAAAGGCATACAGCTCTTATCGATTCTTCATAATCTATGGCGGTTCCCTTTAATGAACACCCTGGATAATAACTTAGCTTCATTCTATGATTTTTTTAATATCCTCTTTATTTTTTATACCCCTGGGGAGTAAAGGCAGCCGTCCTTTCTTAAACATATTCCAGCCAAATCTGATATCATCTCCCAAATCATTTTCACGCAGTTTTCTGACAAGTTCACGGCTTTTATTTAAATATGAAAACATCAAAAGTCCTTCAAATACACGGCCCCGCTTTTTTATATCATCTAAAAATGCCTGATGAAAAGCATATGTTTTTTGCTGTGGAATTTTAATTTTTGCATCGATAGAGCGCTCTTTTAAATAATCCATGATTCCTGCAATATCCACCTCGTTGGGGCAGCGGGTAGTACATGTTTCGCAAGCCGAACATAACCAGATAGTACTGCACCTTATGACTCTGTCTATCATGCCCAACTGGACGAATCTGATAACCTGATCAGGATAGATATCCATTGCAAAAGTTACAGGACAACCATTTGTACATTTTTTACACTGGAAACAGGCGGAAACATTTATCCCTGTCTCGGTTTCAATTATATCTGAAAGGCTTTTTCCAGGTTTTAAATTTTCCATAAAATCTGTAACTCAATACGGAAAAAAATATAGATAAGGGGCTGCTTAAAAATGAGTGTTTTTCACAATCTCGGAGCGAGATGAAAATTTTGCATGAAGTAAACCTTTAATGCTACCCTTAAAATACTGGAATCTTTCCTGCGGTTGCAAAAGTAAAACGGCAGCACTATATTTTCGTCTT
>CAZRLQ010000141.1:0-1203 GCA_964600725.1 uncultured Desulfobacterales bacterium | reverse complement strand
CCAAGGCTAAAGCCCTTGGGGTTCCAACATGGAACTATAGATTTTCAGATAATTACCATATTTTTAAATTCGGCACAAGGTCATGGTGAGAAAGGCGTATATAATACTCCAACGACCGATAACGAAGTGAAATTATTTATATGTACAACCTATAAACCTATACATAAGGTTGTGGTTTAATTGTGCCCGAACAAAACCATTTATCACATCAGCCCGGTTTCCAACGAAATTTGTCCTGTTTGAAACCGGGGCGTGTAAGTGCCCCCCTGAAGTTTAAGCATTTAGCCAAACTTCAGCGAAGTTGAAGTGTTTTGCATAAAAATATATGCCTATGGCAAAGCGGAGAAGTCAACAAAAAGAGGCAGCGCTGATTATCCAAAAATATCGGCAAATTGTGAAGTTACCGACTGCATCCTTGAATTGAGAATCTTGGCGAGCTTTCTCATGACAAGAAAACCCAGTTCATAATCATCATAAAAAAGCTTTTCCATATCCGACCCTCTCCAGCAGAACACCTTTGTATCTTTGATCGCCCTGGCATACCCAAGGTATTTTTTATTTTCCAGTTCAACCAATGCGGTCGTACCGAAAGTCATGCCCTGGGTTGAACTGGACACAGTAACGCGGGTAGTGGAAGATTTTGCAACTTCGAGACCTACCATGCCTTCAATAACGGAATAAATAAAATCAGCATAATCTCCTTCCTTAAAAACATATTGTCCGGCATCATATTTTCTCGTTGTGGTAATTTCTGAAATCTTTTTCAACATGGGGTCAGTAAGATGACTTAACATGCTAATTGTTTTCAAGTCGTTTATATCATACATATATCAATTCCTCCTTATTAAATGGTTTCACTCCCTTTGCTCTATTAAAATCTATTACCATAACAAAAAAATATATTAACGATGTCTGAACAGGGGAAAAATTTTAAGACAGGTTCTAAATGCGAAGTCATTATCCCCTTTTTAATATAAATTAATAAAAAAAAAGACGATTGCTTGTCAAGCAGTAATTATAAATCGGATGCAATTAAAAAATTAATGTTTTTCCGCCATAGTTTCAACCTTTTTAGGCCGAATTATTTATAACCTAAATTCTGCATTCAGTTTTCGCGAAATGATTATATCTGCCTCATGTTTCAGCCAGTTAATTGATAATACTGCATATAATTAACATTCCCCCTGTTGATGAATCAGAATC
>CAZRLQ010000140.1:0-6126 GCA_964600725.1 uncultured Desulfobacterales bacterium | reverse complement strand
TAAATATAAATACGGTAACTGAAAAGAGAGGTTCACCATGAGCAAGATTTTAGCCTGATGCTGAGATTGAGAAAGGGTAGGAAAGGATTTTGCAGGAAATAATCAGATGTTTCTGATTTGATATCTGGATATCAGGCGTGACAAGTAGGTTCTTTGAACACCCATGATTTTTGCGGCCTTACTCCTGTTTCCTCCGGTATGTTCCAGGTTCAGAACAATAAATTTTTTCTTAAAGTTATTTGTCGCCTCTTTAAGGGTCAAACCTAATTGCAAATAGGAGCTATCCGGTTTTAAAGAGGAGATAGGCAGATCTTCAGGTAGAATCTCCTTTCCGTTGCCCATGACCACTGCCCGTTCCAAAGCATTTCTCAACTCTCTGATATTGCCGGGCCATTCATATTGAAGCATTTTTTTCATGGCATTATCAGAAATCGTCAATTGTGAAAAACCTCTCTCTTTTTTAAAATTATCCAGAAAATAATTGGCTAAAAGTGGTATATCTGCTTTTCTTTCCCTTAAAGCAGGCATTTTAATCTGAACGACATTTATCCTATAATAGAGGTCTTCTCTAAAATTTCCATCGAAAACTTCTTTTAAAATATCTCTATTTGTAGCGGAAATCAATCTTACATCGACCGATATCGGCACATTACCCCCCACCCGGTAAAAAACCCCTTCCTGCAAAACTCTAAGAAGCTTTGCCTGCAGGCCGGAACTCATCTCCCCTATTTCATCGAGAAAGATCGTTCCCCTGTCCGCTAATTCAAATTTTCCAATTTTCCGGCCAGTGGCTCCAGTATAGGCTCCTTTTTCATGACCGAACAACTCATCTTCCAGCAATGTTTCAGGCAAGGCCGCACAATTAAGAATAATTAGGGGCTTATCCTGCCTTGGGCCCGAACGATGGATCATCCTGGCCAGAAGTTCCTTTCCTGTCCCGCTCTCTCCTAATATAAGAGTGCTGGCTTTTGAACTGGCAACCTTGAAAGCATCTGCCATTATGATTTTGTGCGCTTGACTTTTTCCAACAATTTGATACTTTTCGTCAAGCCTATCTTTGAGATCCCTGTTTTCTTTCTTGACTTTGGCAATTCTTTGAGCATTCTCTATAGCCGAAGCAGCCAGTCCAGCAAACTCTGAAAGGGTTTCCATATCTTTTTTCTGAAAAGAAGTTCCATTTTCTTTATCGATGATCTGAACAACCCCTATGATTTCATTGTTCAGCTTCATTGGGACGCATGCTATAGAACGGGTCTTTTTATAACCGATCGCCTCACTGATTCCTTTATCCCAGCGCGGGTCATTGCTGACATCTGAAATAAGAAGCGGTTCGCCCGTTTTCGCGACATGGCCGGCAATACCCTTCCCAAGTTCAACTTCATACGTCTTGATTTCTTGTTTTTTTTCACCTGTTGCCACTTTAAAATGAAGTCTTCCGGTTTTTTCGTCTAATAAAAGAAGAGAACTCGCTTTTGCCCGCATCATTTTCGATGCTGATTCAATTATAAGCTCCAGAAGCTGATCCAAATCATGCACGGACGATATCCAGGAAGATATCTCTCTCAATCGTTCTATTGAAGTATCTATGTTCAATGATTTACTCTCCATGAATTATCCCGCAAGTTGGACTTGTTGTTTAAAATAAAAAATTGTATATCGCTCACGTTTTGCTGATTTTTTTATGCTCGTCAAATTAAAATATGTTACGTTTAAGTTACAAGTGCCTGATGGAAGTTGTGGTATGCCTTTGGCGCGCCAAGATAACCCATAAAGCTGTCTGAGAATTTGTATCCCTTAGACCATTGGCAGAGGTTCTAAGTCTCACCGTTTCTCCATCTCCACGTCTCCCCGCAACTTCCAGGCACTTTGTTTCACAAAATTGATAAATGTAAATTATACATCTGAAAATTAGCGAAAGGTGGGATATCAGGCTGCCAAAAGAGAAATTATTACAATTCAATCTTTTGCAGACGGTTACTGCACGTTTCTCAGAATTATATTTTTATCGCCGACCTGACTTCTTTCATGGTTTGTCCGGCAATTTTTTTAGCCTTGCTGTTCCCGTCATTGAAAATTTCTTTAATAAGTTCGGGTTTACTTAGGTAATACTCTCGCTTTTCACGGATCGGTTCAAGGCTTTTTATAAGATTTTGAGCCATAACCTTTTTGCATTCAACACATCCTATGGCCGCTGTACGGCATTTATCGTTTATTTCTTCAACAGTTTCAGCATTTGAATACATTTTATGAAATTCAAAAACATTGCAAATGCCCGGATCACCTGGATCACTTTTTTTCGCCCGCTGAGGATCGGTTATCATCTTGGAAACTTTTGATGCTATTTCATCTGAACTGTCCGAAAGATAAATGGCATTATTATAACTTTTGCTCATTTTTCGACGGTCCAGACCCATAATTTTTGGGGTCTGTGTTAAAATGGATTCCGGTTCAGGGAAAATTTCACCATAAAAGTAATTGAATCTTCTGGCGATTTCCCGTGTAATTTCAACATGGGGGACCTGATCAACTCCAACTGGAACACAATTGGCTTTATACATGATAATATCTGCAGCCTGAAGAACTGGATAACCTAAAAAACCAAAGGTGGAAAGATCTTTCTTGTTTAACTGAAGAATCTGTTCTTTATATGACGGATTTCGTTCAAGCCATGGTACAGGAGTCAACATGGAAAGGATAAGAAAAAGTTCTGCATGTTCTTTGATATGTGACTGGACAAAAAGGGTGCTTTTGTCAGGTGAAATTCCTGCACTCAACCAATCAACAATCATATCAGTTATATAACCTGCAATCAAGCTCGGCTCTTCATAGTCACTGGTTAATGCATGCCAGTCAGCAATAAAGAAAAAACAATCATGTTTGTCCTGTATTTCCACCCAGTTTGCAAGAACTCCGTGCAGGTTGCCAAGGTGAAGCGGTCCTGTAGGGCGCATGCCGCTTAATACCCGTTTCTTTTTTGTCATCGCTAAAAGTTCCTCTATTTATAATTAATCATTTTCATATTAAAGCAGTCGAATTTATTTGCTTGAAATTATAATTGCGCACAAAGCAAAGTTCATCGCTTCGTGTTTTAAGTCGACCGTCCAGCTTGGCATTAAGAACGGCTTGCAGAATTTCCCGATATATAGGCCCTGGTATAAAACCCATTGTTTTTAAATCATTTCCAGTTACTGATGGTTTCACATTTCTCAATTGTGTAAAGTAATGAGATATGGATCTTTTTACTTTATTTTGTTTTGCACTTGCCATCATATACAAAATAAGTTCTGTTTTAAATTCTGACAGCCTTTTGTAAAGCAGACTGTTATTAACAGGTAAATTTCGTTCCAGCCATAAAATACATTTATCTGCCCTGAAACGCTCTTCGCTGAAAATTCTAAGATATCGGGGCGGAAGTTCCAGTCTCTTACAGATCTCCTGGGTCGTTTTTTTGCTGCATTCTCTGGTAAGTGCCAAAAAATATACTATCCATTTCATATAGGATTCTTCTAAAAAAAGCAAATTATGCCATGTCAGGACGTTTTTTGTTGATTTAAAGATAGAGACAAGTCTCTCACTAAAGATAAGATTCGGATGAATAACCTTTATCATGCCGTAATCATTGAGTCTTTTAAATGCATTTTCAGGATTTTCTTCTTCTAAAATCTGACGCAGTTCGGAAAAGAATCTTAGACTGCTAAGCTGTTTGAAAAAATTCATTTTAACTGCATTCTTAATCAGGTCGGAAGTAAGTTTTCCTATGGAAAAACCGAATCTTTGCTCGAATTTAATAGCACGGAAAACCCTGGTCGGGTCTTCAACAAAACTTAAGTTGTTAAGAACCCTTATCACTTTATCCTTAATATCACGCTGAGCTGAAAAAAAATCGATTAAAACACCGAAGTTTTCAGGGTTCAGCCTGATTGCAAGCGTATTAATGGTGAAATCTCTCCGGAAAAGATCGAGTTTTATAGAGCTCATTTCAACTGTTGGAAGAGCGGCGGGAGACTTATAATATTCCGTCCTGGCGGAAGCAATATCAATTTTGAAACCGTCATTAAAAATGATTACAGCCGTACCAAATTTTTCATGCGAGTGAACGCGGGCACCCATTATTTTTGAATATTTTTTCGCAAATGCAATGCCATCTCCTTCTATTACAATATCAATATCATCATTTTTTTTATGAAGGAACATATCGCGAACAAATCCGCCGACAACATAGGCATCGTATCCTATATCACCGGCCATTTTTCCTATGGTTTTCAAAATATTGATAATTCGTTTGGAAAGTCTCATTTGCATCAACTTGCTGATATTTCTGGATCTGACGTGAGCCGTTTCTTTTAATGAATAATTTAAATTTAAAACGTTTTCTTGTGACTTTCTAACAAGGACATTCAACAAATCTGTACGGGTAATGACACCTGTAACAGCGCCTTTTTCAATAACAGGTAAAATGCGCTGTTTGTTGTTGATTATTTTATCCTGTATTTCAGAAAGATCAGAATCAGGTCCGACAAAAGAGAGTTCAGAGTTCATATATTCACGTACCGGAACATGGTCCAGGTGGTGGTACAAAGCTTTTTCAACGATCTGGCGGGTTATAAAACCGGACAGGCTTTCATTTCCGTCTTGTTTTTCTTTAATTAAAAGTGCATTTATATTATAACGAGTGAGAATGTTTCCCGCCTCACTGCAAGTAGCTTCTGATCCTATCATAATTGGCGGGGATGACATGAGATTCTTCGCCAGCCTCCTTGAAGTAACATTTCTGTAAAGAATTTCAAAAAGTTTATGTTCGACCTGGGCTAATGTCATATTACGTATAGTTGCCGCCGCCGCAAAAGTATGTCCTCCACCTCCCAAAAGGCTTACAATCTTTCCAGCATTCACCTCGGTTATTCTGCTTCGAGCTATGACATATATTCTTTTTCCCATACGTGCTATGGCAAAAATAGCGTTAATATTTTCCATTTTAACCATTTTATGAACGAGTAATGCAAAATCAGCCACATAATGGTCTTTGGATACGCTTACAACTACAAGGTCGATGCCATTGATATTGTAATGCGATGCTGTCTGAATCATATCGTTTAGCAAACCAACCTGTTCAGGGCTTATCTCTTCCCTTGCAATCAGACTCGAAATAACATTCAGATTCGCTTTCTTTGAAAGAAGGAATGCAGCGGCCATGAAATCTTTTTCCGTAGTGGACGAAAAATTAAACGAACCTGTATCTTCGTAAATACCAAGAGCCATAACCGTTGCTTCATCCGGTGAAATATCAATCCCTTTTTTCTTAATAATTTCCAATAAAATTGTAACCGCAGCGCCTGTTAACCGATTAACCTCATAATGGCCTATGATGTCATTGGCCATTGCTGGATGATGATCATAGATATGAATTTCGACATCTCTTCTTTCCAGAAGTTCTGCTAATTTTCCAATGCGATCCGGCTGTTTGGTATCAACTATTACAAGTCTTTTGACATTTTTCAAATCAATATCTTTTATATCTGTCATATTATACAGATATGCCATTGACCTTACAAAAAAATTTCTAAGATTTTTTTCATGAGAACCCGGAAATACTACAAGTGCATCAGGGTAAAGCTTTTGCGCTGCAAGCATGGAAGCCAGTGCATCGAAATCAGCGTTAATATGGGTTGTTATAATTGTAAAACCGTCTTTATTATATTTCTGGTTTAATGCCATAATGAATTCCCGTCAAAACGACACGTGAGAAATCAGGATTAAGCTGAGTATCTCATATTTTTAGTATTCCTGAGAAGGAATTTTTTTAAATAATTTAAATTTAATTATCTGCCGGCTGCTGACGATATATAACGATATATGTATTAAACCGCACTTTTCGCTATCACAACATATAGCCTACATTTCGCTTGTCTCTGCAACACTTTGAAAATCAAGCAGGTTTTTTGATGTTTTTTATATATCTGAATATCATGGTTTAATAAATTCAAATAGTTAGAGCGCAAAGAGTGAAATGCGGGATAATGAATACAAGAAAAAACTAACGAAACGTAAAGTTAACCCTTAAGAAAATATTTACCTAAATCCTGCAAGCGCCGAGTTTGCCGAAGATGCAAGGCGGCAGGGGCGCAG